>JAQBQL010000015.1 GCA_028287035.1 Labilithrix sp.
GAGCGCCTCGAGCGCGGCGCCGAGCGTCCCCGCGGCCGCGGCCATCGCGGCGGCGGTCTCGGCGACGTCGGCCTCGAGCTCGCGGACCGCGGCGAGCAGGTCGAGGATCTGCTCGCGCCTGGCGAGCCATGCGCGCAGGTCGGCGAGCCCGAGGTCCGGCGCGGAGGTCCCGATCCCCGCCTCCGTCCAGAGCGCCCGGTGCGCCGCCAGCGTCGCGGCGCGCGTGCGTGCTGCCTCGTCGTGCTCGCTGCGCACCTTCGCCTGCTCGGCGGCCACGGCGGCGCGCTGCGCGTGGTGGCGGGACAGCGTGAGGACGCGGTCGGCCTCCTGGATCATGCGGTCGGCCACGTGATCGGCGTCGCGCACCGCGGCCTCGAACGCAGCCTCCACGCGGCTCGCGTCGCTGCCCGCGTCACGTGCAGTTTGCACGTTTCGCCACGCCTCGTCCCGGGCCGCTCGAGCCCCGAGGAGATCGGTGCGCGTGGGCGGCGCGAACTCGCCCCCGGCCTGCGCCAGCTGCTGCTCGACGGCATGCGCCTCGCGATCGAGCTCGACGAGCCGGTCGGCGTGGCGTGACAGCGTGCGGTCGAGGTCCCCGACCCGCGCCGCGACCGCCTCGAGCGCCGCCGCCGAGGGAGGGCGCAGCGCGCGGAGCTCGCCGGTCCCGCCCTCGAAGAGCCCGAGGGCCGCCGCGCGCTCCTCGACCTCGGCCCGCCGCCGCTCGGCGTGGGCGCGCTGCTTGGCGAGGAGCGCCTGCGCGTCGCCCAGCTTGCGCGCGCCCTCGAGCGCGCGGGTCAGAGGGGCGAGCGTCGCCTCGTCGAGCGCCTCCCCAGGACCCTGCTCGGCGCGACGGCGTTCGAGCTCGCGTGCGTCCCGATCGAGCTCGATGCGAAGGGTGTCGAGACGCTGCGCGAGCTTCGTGCGCTCCTGGAGGAGCTTCTGGATGCGCGTCTGCACGCGGACGTCGATGCGCAGCTCGCGGGCCGCGACGGACACCCCGGCGTGGCGAGCGGCATCCCCCAGCTTGGCGCGCAGGAGCTCGAGCTTCTGCGCGGTGACCTGGCGCGCCTCCCTCGCGCGTTCGTGCGCGCCGAGCCCCGCGCCGAGACCGGCGATGCGCGCCGCCGCTCCGGCCACCGCCGCGAGCTCGGCGAGGGTGGCCTCGGCCGCGCTCTTCCGTCGCTCGAGCGGGACGCGGCGGCGCGCGCTCTCGATCTGGGCGCGGCGCCGCGCGAGCTCCGCGCGCTCCTTCGCCACCTTCGCGAGCGCCTCGCGCTGCTCGGTGAGCGCGTTCTGCTGCGCGACGTACGCCGAGGGGAGCTGCTCCTTCTCCCGGATCGCCTTCTGGTGATCGGCGAACGCCTTGAGCGCCACGTTGAGCGGCTGGGTCGAGCCGCGCGCCTTGTAGATCTGCTCGGCCTCGTTCTGGAGCTCGACGAGAAGGCGGCGCACGTCACCGCCGCCGCCGACGCTGGCATCGAAGAGGCTGCCCGCGATGTCGCCCTTGCCCTCGAGGAGGGCCTGCGCGCCGTGGGCGAGGGTCAGGTGATCGAGGCCGAACGCATGACGGAAGGTGTGCTCGTTCACGCCGCCCATGAGGCGGGTGAGCACCGCCTCGTCGAGCGGCAAGCCGTCCTCGCCGAGCAGCGTGTTGGTCGTGCCCTTGCGGCGCACGATGCGGGTGCGGACGCCGCCCGGGCCGACCAGGGTGCCGCCGATGCGCAGCTCCGACATCTTGTGGACGTGCGCGTCCTGGGTGCGCGTCTCGATGCCGTAGAGCAGCCCGGTGATGGCGCGGAGCGTCGTGCTCTTGCCGGCCTCGTTCCGTCCGAAGACCACGTGCACGCCGGGCGCGCCGAGGTCGAGGGTGTGGCCGCGAAACGGTCCGTACGCGAGCAGATCGAGCTGCGCGATGCGCATCAGTCGAGCGCTCCCTCGCGCGGTCCTGCCACCTCGAGGAGGCGCGGCAAGAGCGTCTGCTCGACGTCCTCGACGATGGCCCGCATCGTCTGCGGATCGGAGAGGGCGAGCGCCCCTTCCCCTTCACGGAGATCCTTGGGGAGCTTCTTCTCGAGCTCCGCGAACTGCGCCACCAGCTCGGCGAGCTCCGCGGGGTCGTCCTTGATCGCGTGCAGGCGCCGCGCGAGGTGCCCGACCGCGCCGGCCTCCTCGCGGACGCGCGCGAGGTCGAACGTCGACCGCGTCGTCAGCTTGATCTTCTCGAGCCAGATCGCGTCGCCGAGACCGTCGCTCACCGCGGCGCGGAGCTGCGCGGTGAAGTGCTCGACGTCGCCGCGGAGCGAGGCATTGGCGGCGGTCGTGCCGCCGACCACGACGCGGGCCGCGACGAGCCGATCGGAACAGGCGCGCGCCCGCTCGGCGAGCGCCTCGTGGACGAGATCGACCGCGTCGTGCAGATCGGCGGCGCCGGAGACGTCGACCGCCACGTTCTCCCATCGCACCACGTCGAGCGCGCGGTGCTCGACCGTTGCGACGACGCCGTCCGTCACCGTGACGAGGCTGGCGCCCTTCGGTCCGGTCTCGCGTGCGTGGCGTCCCTGGAGATTGCCCGGGAAGACGATCCACGGCTCGTGCGGCCCCTCGCTGACGACCTCGCGCGCGTGCACGTGGCCGAGCGCCCAGTACTCGTAGCCCTTCGCGCGCATGACGGCCTGCGAGGTCGGCGCGTAGGCGTCGTGCCCCTCGCGGCCGTCGAGGCACGTGTGGAGGAGCCCGATGTTGAAGACGCCGCGCTCGCCGTCGGGGTACCGCGCGGCGAGGTCCGCGGTGGTGGCGCGCATCGTGAACGACTGACCGTGGACGACCGCGCTGCCGCCCGCGACCGCCACCGACTCGGGCCGCTTGGCGCCGAGCTCCCGCACGTTCGCGGGGAGCTTCAGGTGCTTCGTGATGGCGCTGGCGGCGTCGTGGTTCCCGCGCACCACCACCACCTCCACGTTGCCTTCGCGGAGGCGCGCCATCTGCGTGACGAAGAAGAGGCCGGTCGAGAAGTCCTTCCAGTCGCCGTCGAAGACGTCACCGGCGAGCACGACGAAGGAGACGGCCTCCTCGAGGCACATCGTGACGAGGCCCTCGAGCGCGCGCCGCGTCGCCCCCCGCAGCCGGTCGACGGGCGCGCCGTCGTAGCGCCCGAGCCCGAGCATCGGGCTGTCCAGGTGGAGGTCGGCGGCGTGGACGAACTTCACGGCGGGGACTCTAGCAACGTCCGCCGATCTGCGCTGCCTGGCGCCGATTTCGTGCGACGGCCCGCTGGGCCCCGGCTCTTGCCCTCGATGAACGGCATCTTCTCGCGCTTCGCGCCCCTCCTCGTCGTCCTCTCCACCCTCTTCGCCGCGGGCTGCGGGTCGGTGGCGTTCCAGCCGTCGATCCAGTCCGTGGGTGAATACAAGAACACCGCCAGGGTGGCTGACCTGGCGGAGGACATGCCGGAGCACTCCGCCGAGAAGGTGAAGGTCCTCGTCCAGTCACTCCCCGACGGAATGACCGTGAAGGATGGGCTCCTCGACTACGACCGCAGCCAGTACGAGCTGCTCGGGAAGGTCGCTGCAACGTACAAGGATCCGAGCCTCGTGAACCTGGGCTTCTGGGTCTACGGCTACAAGGAGAGCGACCGCTGGCGGAAGGCCCTCTGCACCTGGCAGGTGCCGCTGTCGTGGGTGACCCTCACGATGTGGTCGTGGCTCTCGCCCACGTACTATCCGTGCCGCGTCAAGGCGGGCGAGGAGGAGGAGCGCCGCGCAGACGTGGTCGAGACCCTGCAGCGCGCGACGAAGGCGCTCGGCGGTGACCTCGTCGTGGTGTCGGGCTTCGGCGGCGTCAACTTCATCACCGTCGACCGGAACAGCGGCGGCGTCGTGGCAGCGAACGCGATCGGCACCCTCAACGGCAGCGGCTACGCGTTTCGCACCCTCGGCCCCGGCGCCCCGAAGCACGGCAAGGACACGCCCGCGACGCCGGTGAAGGGCGTGACGCATCTCTGAGATCGAGGTGCGCCCGGGGCGCCCTTCCGATACGCTGCACCGGTGACCCTCGCGGCGTTCCAGGGCCTCCTCGCAGGCCGATTCGTCATCGAGCGCGAGGTCGGTCGCGGCGGCGTGGGCATCGTGTACCGCGCGAACGACGAGGTCACCGGGACGCCGGTCGCGCTCAAGATCATCGCCATCCACGGGGTCGACGCCGGCGAGGAGGCGCGCTTCGGCCGCGAGGGCCGCGTGCTCGCCGGGCTCAGCCATCCCAACATCGTGCGCGTCGTGGCGTTCGGTCAGCTCGACGAGGGCCAGCCCTACGTCGCGATGGAATGGCTCGACGGCGAGGACATCGCGCAGCGTCAGAAGCGCGCTCCCCTCACCCTCGGCCAGGCGGTGGAGATCGCGGCGCAGGTCGCGGACGCGCTGGCGCACTCGCACGCCGTCGGGATCGTGCACCGCGACATCAAGCCTTCCAACGTCATCCTGCTCGGGAGCAGCCCGGGCCACGAGTGGCCGGTCACCGCGAAGCTCGTCGATTTCGGCGTCGCCTCCGCGGAGGACTCGCGGCTCACGCGGACCGGCGCCATCATCGGGACCCCCGCGTACATGGCGCCCGAGCAGGCGCGCGGCGACGCCGAGGTCGACGCGCGGTCGGACATCTACGGGCTCGGCGCGACGCTCTTCGAGATGATCGCCGGGCGACCGCCGCACGTCGGCCCGACGCCGGTCGCCATCCTGGCTCGCCTCGTCACCACGCCCGCGCCGCGCCTCACCGAGATCTTCCCCGAGGCGCCGCACTCGCTCGACGATCTGCTGAGCGACATGCTGTCGACGCACCCCGAGGACCGTCCCGCGCGCGCCAGTGACGTGGCGCTCCGCCTTCGGGGGATCGCCACCGAGCTCGAGAGCCAGCCGCAGACGATGCGCACGACGTCCCCGGACGCGCCCCAGAGCATGGGATCGATGATCCTGAGCTCGACGCGTCCCGCCTCGGGGTCGCGGCTCGTCACGTCGATCCTCGCCACCCACGTCCCGAAGGGCCCCGCGCGCGGCCGCCTCCTCGCCCACCTGCGCGCGCGCGGCGCCGAGGCCACCGAGCTCGGGGGCGACGCGATCGTCGCGCACCTCGGCGTCAAGAAGGCGATCGGCGACGAGGCGTCCCGCGCGCTCGATCTCGGCCTGCGCCTCGCGAAGGCGGGTTGCAGCGTGGGCGTCGCCACCGGGCGCACGCGCATCGACCGCACCCGCCCCACCGGCGAGGTGGTCGACCGCGCAGCCGCCCTCGCGCGCGACGCGCAGAAGAACCAGGTCCTCGCCGACACCACGACGAGCGAGCTCGCGCGCGGCGCGTTCGAGGTGCAGATCCGCTCCGACGGATCGGCGATCGTCAGCGCCAAGCTCGCCCTCCGCAAGGACGTGGTGGGCGGCTCGCCGTTCGTCGGTCGCGAGGCGGACCTCTCGCAGATCGTGAGCGCGTTCGAGCGGTGCCAGGAGGACGGCACCCCGATCATCGTCACCATCTCGGGCGCGCCCGGCATCGGCAAGACGCGCCTTCGTCGCGAGGCGGTGGCCCGCATCTCGGCGCATCCGTCATCGCCGCGCGTCGCGCTCGTGCGCGCCGAGTCGTTCGCGAAGAGCCATGCGCTCGGGATCATGGCCGAGGTGGCGCGCGCCATCGCCGGCGTGACCAAGGGCGCGGCGCTCGAGGACGTCATGGTCGCGACCGACGCGATGCTCGCGAAGACCGAGGGCGTGGGGCCGGGGACGCGCGACCTCGTCGGCCGGCTCGTCGCCAACGAGCCCCTGCCGGAGAGCGGTGACGCGCGGGCGGCGCGCGACGCGCTGTGGATCGCGCTCACCGATCTCGCGCTCCGCGCCTCGCACCACACGCCGCTCGTCATCGCGCTCGAGGACGCGCAGTGGGCCGACCTCGACAGCCTCGCGTGGCTCGACCACCTCCTCGCCCGGGCCGCCGGTCATTCGGTGTTCGTCCTGGCGACGGCGCGCCCCACGCTCTGGCGCGACGATCCGGCGCGCTTCTCGGGCCGCGACCACGTGCGCATCGAGCTGCGGCCGCTCGCGCGAAGGACGGTGCGCGCGATCGCGCAGGCCATCCTCGGTGACAAGGCACGCAGCGCCGAGGGCGAGACGCTCGTCGAGTCGATCGCGACGCAGGCCGGCGGCTCACCCCTGTTCGCGGAGGAGCTCGCGCGGCTCGCCCACCAGGGTCGCGACGCGGCGAGCGCGCCGACCATCGAGGCGGCCATCCAGGTGTCGCTCGACGCGCTCGACGAGGACGTGCGCGAGGCGTGCATGAAGCTGAGCGTCTTCGGCATGCAGCTGTGGGACGCGGGGCTCGCGGCGCTCGGCGTGCGCAACGCGACCGACGTGATGCGCTTGCTCACCGCGGCCGAGGTGGTCGTCGAGCAGGCGTCCTCGCGGTTCAAGGAGACCCGCGAGTGGGCGTTCAAGCACGCGCTCACGCGTGACGTGGCCTACGCGTCGCTCGGGGACGACCAGCTCCGCGATCTCCACGCGCGCGCCGGTCACTGGCTCGCGCGCATGGGCGAGGACGACGCGAGCGTCGCTCGCCACCTCGAGCTCGGCGGCGAGCCGGTGCGCGCTGCGGCCTTCCTCGAGAAGGCGGCGCGCCGTGCGCTCGCCGCCAACGCGCTCGGCGAAGCGGTCCGCCTGTCCGAAAAGGCGCTCGCGTTCGCCGAGGACCGGCCGACGCAGTTCAGCCGCGCGCAGCTCCTCGACGAGGCGTGGAATCGCCTCGACGCGCGCGCCGGGGAGCGCGACACGGCGGTGCGCGCGATGCAGGAATCCGTGACCGACGAGCCGAGCGAGGTCCGCGCCCTCGGCGCGCGGGTCCGCTACGACGACGCGCTCGGCGGCGGGCCCGACACGACGGCCGGCCTCGAGGACGTCATCCGTCGTGCAAAGGTGGCGGGCCTCTTCGACGAGGAGGCGCGCAGCGCGGCGGCGCTCGCGTCGCGGCTCGCGTTCGCCGGCGAGCTCGACAAGGCAGCGGACGTCGCCGGATCGCTCCTCGAGCTGTCGCGCGTCCACGGCATCCCGGCGGCCGCGGTCGACGCCTGGCAGACGCTCGCGGTCGTGCGCCAGGCACGCGGTGACGTCGCCGCGGCCCTCGAGGCACGCCGCAGCGCCGCGCGCGCCGCCGCCGAGGCCGGTCTGAAGACGCGCGAGGCGACGCTGACCATCAACGTCGGCTTCGCGCTGACCACGATGGGGGCAAAGGAAGAGGCGCGCGTCGCCATCGAGAGCGGCATCGCGCTCGCGCAGGCGGTCGGCTCGCCGGGCACCGTGCGCCACGGCCAGATGAACCTGCTCTGCTGGGTCGCCACGTTCGGGCCGGAGGCGGCGCTCGACGGGCTCCTCGCCGAGCCGCGCGGCATCGCCGACAGCGCCGTCTCCGGCGCGTGGGTGCCCCACGATCGCGCGACGCTCGGCGTCCTCTTCTACCGGGGCGAGGAGCTCCTGCGGAACGACGCGCGCGGCGGATCCATGGCTTCCCGCGGGCTCGCCGCAACGCCCGCCGAGCAGGCACGAACGCTCCTCAGGACCGCCGCCGGCGGATACCGCGCGACCAAGATGCTCGACGTCGTCCCCGTCGCGCTCGGCCTGTGGGCCGAAGCGGAGCGCCGCTGCGGAGCGCCCGAGCGCGCGCTCGAGATCGCGACCGAGGCCGCGGCGCTCCTCGAGCACGGCTCGCCGAGCCTGCTCAACGAGGCGCCGATCTACCTCGCGCTGCACGGCGCGTGCGTCGACCTCGGGCGCGCCGACGAGGCGAAGCAGGCGATCGCCCGCGGGCTGCCGCTGCTCGTCACCCGCGTCCACGGGCTCTCGGGCACGCCCTACGCGCGGGACTTCCTGCGTCATCTCGCGCCGAACGCCGGGCTCACCGCCGCTGCCGAGGGCTACGGGCTGCTGCCCGCCGAGATCGCCGCCATCGTCGCCTCGTGAGCGCGTGATCGCGGCGTCGCGGGGGTGGATCGGTCGGCCACCGCGATCCGGGTGAGCGCCGCGGATCTGGTGGTGCATCCCACATCCGGCACCGGCCCGTGCGCATGGCTGCCGGGACCGAAAGACGCGGCCTCGACACCTTTTCCGTCCCGACGCGACGTGAGCGGACCGCGCCGCCCTTGGCCCGCCCGTTGCGATGAGGTCTCCCCGATGAGGAAGCTCGGACTCGTGGGCCTCGCGCTGGTGGCGGCGTGCAGCGCCGATCCCTCGGCTGCCGGTCCGCGAGGGACGCGCGCCCCGGCCGCGGGAACGCCCGGGGTCAGCGCCGCGCAGCTGCAGGACTTCGCGACTCTCGAGGCCGAGACCAAGCTGCCCTGGACGTGGCTGCAGCACGAGACGCTGAAGACGCCGATGCACCTCTCGGCGCCGCGCGCCGGGCGCCCGCTCCTCGCGAAGGGCGTCACCGCCGAGCAGGCGACCCTCGCGTTCGTCGGGCAGCACGCGGCGCTGTTCAAGATGCGTGACGCCGCGCGCGAGCTGTCGGTCGCGCGCACCGAGACCGACGCGCTCTCGATGACCCACGTTCGCTTCCAGCAGGTGCACGAGGGCGTGCCGGTGCAGGGCGCCGAGCTCGCCGCGCACTACGACGCGGTCGGGCATCTGACCTCCATCGACGCGAACTACGTCTCCGGCATCGACCTCGACGTGCACCCGGTGCTCACCGTGGAGGCGGCGAGGGCGATCGTGAAGGCGGAGCTCGTGGCGCGCACCCCGTCGCTGGACACGTCGGCGCTCGCCATGGACGACGGTCATCTGGTCATCCACGTCGGCGATCGCGGCCCGGCGCTGGCGTACCGCATCGTCACGCCCGCGGTCTTCGGTCCGGAGCCCGCGATCTGGATCACGACCGTCGATGCGCGCACCGGCGAGGTCCTCGAGCGCCACAACAACCTCCAGACGGTCCAGGGCACCGGCGTCGGCGTGCTCGGTGACACGAAGAAGCTCGAGGTCACGCTCGCGGGCGGCACCTACAAGATGACCGACACCTCGCGCGGCGTCGCGATCAGCACGTACAACGCCGGCCGCCAGGAGATCGGCCCGAGCCAGGGTGCAGCGTCGGTCACCTCCTCGAGCCTCACCAGCTGGGACACGGGCACCGGCGCGGGCGCCGCCGTCGACGCGCACTTCTACGCAGGCGCGGTGTTCGACTATTACAAGAAGGTCCACGGGCGGAACGCCATCGACGGCGCGGGCGGCGCGATGCTGTCGACCGCGCACTTCGGCGTGGCCTACGACAACGCCTTCTGGGACGGCACGGGCATGAGCTACGGCGACGGCGGGCAGATGTTCAGGCCACTGTCGGCTGGCCTCGACGTGTGCGCCCACGAGTTCACCCATGGCGTCACCGAGAAGACCTCGAACCTCGCGTACAGCGCGCAATCGGGCGCGCTGAACGAGTCGGTGAGCGACATCTTCGGCGTCTTCATCGAGCACTCGGTCTATCCGGACGACACGAAGAACTGGACGATGGGCGAGAACATCGCCAAGTCCTCGGGCGCGCTGCGCGACTTCAAGAACCCCGCGAACGGGCAGCAGCCGGCGGCGATGAGCCAGTACGTGAACACGCAGCAGGACGAGGGCGGCGTCCACACGAACAGCGGCATCCCCAACAACGCCGCCTACCTCATGACGATGGGCGGCACGAACCCCGCGTCGAAGACGGTGGTGGCGTTCGGCCTCGGCTGGGAGAAGAGCGAGCAGCTCTGGTACCGCGCCAACACCAAGTACTTCCTGTCGACCACCAACTTCGCGCAGGCGGCGCAGGCGACGATGTCGGCGGCGCAGGACCTCGGGCTCACCGACAACGAGCAGAACATCGTCGACTGCGCGTGGAAGGCGACGGGCGTCGTGCAGGGCAGCTGCGAGACGCTCACCGACCCGTCCATCGTGACGCCGCCGGTGGTCGAGGCCGGTCCCGACGCCGAGGCCGACGCGGGCGACGACGGCGCCGAGGAGGAAGAGGTCGTCGACGCGGCGCCGAAGAAGAAGAAGCTCCGCGTCATCCAGTCGTCGGGTTGCCAGGCCGCGCCCGGGAGCACCGATCTGGCGCCGCTCGGAGGCGTCCTCGCGGCGATGCTCATGGCGGCGCGCGCGCGGCGCAGGCGCCGCTGAACGGTCAGCCGGTGGTCGGCGGGCGACGTCGCGAGAACGCGAGGAACGCCTCGAACGTGCGGCGGAGACCCTCGCGCACGTCGACCCGCGGCTCGTAGCCGATGAGCCCGCGGGCGGCATGGATCGAGGCGAGCGAGTCGCGCACGTCGCCGGCGCGGGCCGGGCCGTAGATGGGCTCCACGGGCATCCCCGCGAACTCCGAGATGATCGCGAGCAGCTGGTTCAGCGAGATGCGCTCGCCGCAGGCGATGTTGACGATCTGGCCTTCGAGCTTGTTCGACGTGCCGGCGGCGAGCAGGTTCGCGCTGACCGTGTTGTCGATGTAGCAAAAGTCGCGGGTCTGCTCGCCGTCGCCGTGGACGTGCGGGCGCTCGTGGTTCAGCGCCGCCGAGATGAAGCTCGGGATGACCGCGGCGTACTGGCTGTGCCGGTCCTGGCGCGGGCCGAACACGTTGAAGTAGCGGAGGCTCAGGGTCTCGAGGCCGTACAGCGACGCGAACACGCGCAGCAGCTGCTCGCCGGTGTGCTTGGCGACCGCGTACGGCGACAGCGGCTTGGTCGCCATCGTCTCGACCTTGGGCAGCGTCGGCGTGTCGCCGTAGGCCGACGAGCTCGCGGCGTAGATGACGCGGCGCACGTTCGCGTGACGGGCCGCCTCGAGCACCTGGGTCGTCCCCATGACGTTCGCCATCATCGACAGCGGCGGGTTCTCGACGGAGCGCGAGACCGACGGGATGGCCGCCTGGTGGAACACGACCTCGACCCCGTGCATCGCGCGCGTGATCGTCTCCGGGTCGACCACCGACCCCTCCACGAGCTCGACCTTGCCGCGGAGGCTCTCGAGGTTGGAGCGGCGCCCCGTCGAGAAGTCGTCGATGATGCGGACGCGCTCGCCCTTCGCGAGGAGCTCCTCGGCGATGGAAGATCCGATGAAGCCGGCGCCGCCGGTGACGAGATAGAGGCCCATGGCCGAGCCTATACACCGGGCCCGCCGCCGATGCCGCATCGACGGAAAGTTGGCCCGCGCCCGGAGGCCAGGACACCTTCCCCCCATGATGCGTAAGGAAGGACATGGCTCGTGCGCGGTCTGTGGCTCGAGCGATGCGCGCGCCCTTCTGACCACGTCGCTCGGGTCGGGAGAAGCGGTCACGCTCTGCGGGAATCACGATCTGATGCACCGGCGCGCGGCCGCGCCCGCGAAGACCGCCGCGGAGCTCCGCGCGATGTTCTCCGACCGGCGTGACGTCGACCGCCGCGGCGGTCCGAGCGACGACGCGCTCGCCGATGCGCTGAACGCCGCCTTCGTGCACGACCGGCGCGTGAGCCCGCGCCGCGCCTCCTGAGCGCGCCGCTACTGGCGGGCGAGAACGACCACCGAGTACGCGATCGCGGTCCGGTGACCCGGGTTCACGTACGAGTGTCGCTGGTCACCGCGGAAGGCGACGACGTCGCCCGACGCGAGGCGATACTCCTCCCCCGAGGCCACGAGCAGGAGCTCGCCGCTCTCGCAGGTGAGGTACTCGCGCGTGCCGGGCGTGTGCGGCACGCCGATCATCTTCGCGCCGGCGGGTAGCTCGATGCGGTCGATCTCCATGCCCGGGATCGGATCGGGCAGCAGCTTGCGGACCGAGACGGTGCCGCGCATCTTCACGGGAATCTGCGCCTTCGGGTAGTGACGCGCCTCGGAGCGCGCCGCCGCGACGAGCTCCTCGATGGTCACCTGGAACGCGGTCGCCACGCGGTCGAGCACCCCGAGCGTCGGGTTGGCGGCGCCCGACTCGAGGTTCGCCCACGTGGCGCGTGGCAGGTCGGCGAGCTTGGCCATCTGCTGCTGGGTGAGGCCGCGACCCTCGCGAAGAGCGCGCACGTTGCGGGCGAGGCGGGCGGCGACGTCGTCCATGCCAAACGAATAGCTCGGCTCCAATGTATTGTCACCGGTGCCACTTTGCGGGAGTGGCCGGCGCATGCTGGCTTCATGGAAGTTCCCATCGAGCTACGAGGTACGGGGGTTCTGGTGACCGGCGGCAGTCGCGGGCTCGGTCTCGCGCTGGGGCGGGCGCTCGTCCGCGAGGGCGCGAAGGTGGTGCTGGTGGCGCGCGGCGAGCGCGAGCTGAACGAGGCGGTGAGCGCGCTGCGCGACGACGCGGCGGGCTCCGGGGGCGAGGCTCACGGGCTCGCCTTCGACGTCGGCGACAAGGAGGCGGTGCATCGCATCGCGGGGGCGGCAGCGGCGCTGGTGTCGCCCATCGAGCTCGTCATCCACGCGGCGAGCACGCTGGGGCCAACGCCGCTCCCGCAGCTCCTGGATCTCGACTGCGAGCAGCTCGCGCGCGTCCTCGACGTCAACCTCGTCGGGCCCTTCCGCCTGACGAAGGCGCTCGCCGGCGCGATGGTGGTGCGGCGGCGCGGGCTCGTGCTCTTCGTCAGCTCCGACGCGGCGGTGTGCGCGTACGCCGGCTGGGGCGCCTACGGCGTGTCGAAGGCCGCGCAGGACCACCTCGCGCGCACCTTCGCCGCCGAGCTCGACCCGGTGCGCTTCCTGGCCGTCGATCCCGGCGAGATGGACACGCGGATGCACGCCGACGCCATGCCCGACGCCGACCGCACGACGCTCGCGCAGCCGGCCGAGGTGGCGGCGCGGTTCGTCGCCTTGATCCGCAAGGCGCACACGCTGCCCAACGGCGCGCGCGTGCTCGCCGCCGACTTCGCGGAAGGGGGAGCGCGATGATGCGGGCCGCGACCCAGGCGCATGCCCCGGCGGACATCCGCGTGCTCGTCGTCGACGGGCCCACGGGCGCGCTGCGCGTCGAGCAGGGAGCGTCGCTTCCCGCGCTGCTCGCGCCAGGAGATCTCGTGGTGGTCAACGACGCGGCCACCCTGCCCGCGTCGCTGCCGGCACGCACCGGCTCGGGCGCCTTCGTGGAGGTCCGGCTCACCGGCGAGCGCGCCTGCGGAGAGGGCCGCGTGTGCTTCGGCGCGGCGCTGCTCGGCAAGGGCGATCACCGTACTCCGACCGAGCACCGCCCGCCGCCGCCGCGCGTGGTCGTCGGAGAGCGGCTCGATCTCGGGGAGGGCCTCGTTGCCCGCGTGACCGAGGTGAGCGCGATGTCGGAACGCCTCGTGGACCTCGAGCTCGGCGGAGGCGACGCGGATGCGATCTGGAGCGCGCTCTACCGCGTCGGCAGGCCCGTGCAGTATGCACATGTCCCGGAGCCGCTCGCGCTGTGGGACGTGCAGAACGTGTGGGCGGGCCGACCGTGGGCCGTCGAGATGCCGTCGGCCGGGCGCGTGATCCGGGCGAGCACCCTCGCCGCCCTCGCGAACCGCGGCGTCGGGGTGGCGACGATCACCCACGCCGCCGGGCTCAGCGCCACCGGCGACCCGCGCATCGATGCGCGACTGCCCCTCCCGGAACGCTTCGAGGTGCCCGAGGCGACCGCCCGGGCGGTGCGGGAGACGCGCGCGCGCGGCGGCCGGGTGGTCGCGGTCGGGACGAGCGTGGTTCGTGCGCTCGAGTCGGCGGCGCTGCGGAGCGGCGACGGCGGGCTCGAGGCGGCGAGCGGCGTCACCGACCTGCTCCTCGGGATGGCGAGCCGGCTCCGCGTGACCGACGCCATCGTCACCGGCGTCCACGAGGTCGACACCTCGCACTTCACGCTCCTCGGCGCCTTCGCGCGGGCGCCGGTGCTGGCCGCGGCGCTCGAGGCGGCGGAGCGCGCCGACCTGAAGGGCCACGAGCTCGGCGACGCGTGGCTCGTCTGGAGGGACCCGAGCATCGCCGGCCGCGCCGCGGCGCGTGCCGCGTGAAGGTCACGCCGGCGCGTCGGCCTTCTTCTTCAGCCCGACGAGGAACAGCTCGTAGCTCACGGTGCGCGTGCCCTCGGGGCGGAGGGCGCGCTCCTCGTCGTAGAGCTTCTTCACCGCCGCCTTGGCGTGCACGAAGTCCTCGCCCATGAAGATCTTGCCGACGAAGTGCGAGCCGGGCTTGCCCAGCTTCTCGGCGACGGCGAGCGCGCGCATGAAGAGCTCGAAGCTGCGCGTCTGGTCGCCCAGGCGATTGCCGGTGGTCCGCGGGGCCATGTCGCTGAGGACGACGTCGTACGGGGCGAAGGTCGCGAGCGCCTCGTTGTCGAGGGCGAGCGCGTCGCCCTCGATGAACTGCGCGTTGGCGGGCACCGCCGTCCCGAGCGGGTTCAGGTCGACGGCGAGCACGCGGCCGTTCTGTCCGACGCGCTGCGCCGCGTAGAGCATCCAGCTCCCGGGGGTCGCGCCCAGATCGAGCACGCGCATGCCGCCCTTCAGGAGGCCGAGCCGCCGGTCGATCTCCTCGAGCTTGAAGACGCTTCGCGCCGGGTATCCCTGCTGCTTCGCCGAGACGGTGAACCGGTCCGGCCCCTTGTAGGGATTCTTCGCGTTATGACCCTTCGCCATGCGGCTCCTCTCTTAGCAGCGCGGCGCGCACACGAGGATGATACCTCCGGGGACCGCTCGCTGGATCCGGAGGACCCCAGCCGCGTCCCGGGAGCATCCCGTTCGCGTCTCGACGGCCACGACTTCCGGCCGCGTTTTCGACGACACGCGCAGGATCCGCGCATCCGCGATCATGGACCGCGCGTTGCAGCTCCCCCGGCACCTCCCGGGAGTAGGCGGACATGAACCTGAAGTGCACCTTCCACGTGAGCCCCTTGAGCATTCGCAGCCCCGAGCCGCAGGCGCCCCGTGCGCGGATGCCGAGCCTGCTCGATCTCGACATCGAGTGGGTCGACCAGCCGGAGCCGCGCGGCACCTCGCACGAGACGTGGCAGCGCGCGCGCGGCTGGTCGAGCGAGGACTGAGCGTCCTCACGAGCCCGTAACGAAGAAACCCCGCCAGGCTCGCGCCGGCGGGGTTTTCTCGTTCGGCGCGGGGCGTGCGCCGCGTCGGGCCTGGTCTCAGCGACCGGCCTTGCGGAGGCGCTGCTTGACGGCGGCGCGCACGAGCACGGTCTTGTTCTTCGAGCCGGGGATGCCGCCCTCGATCATGAGGAGGCCCTTGTCGGCGTCGATGCGGGCGACCTTGAGGTTCTGCACGCTGACCGTCTCGTTGCCGTACTGGCCGGGCATCTTGAGGTTCGGGAGCGTACGACCCGGGGTCATGTTCGTACCGATCGAGCCGCCGTGGCGGCGGTACTCGTGGGTTCCGTGGGTGCGCACGAAGCCGGCCATGCTCCAGCGACGGACGACGCCGCTGAAGCCGCGGCCGCGCGTGAGGCCGCGTGTGTCGACCTTCTGGCCGACCGTGAAGATCTCGTCGAGCTTGATGGGCTGGCCCACCTCGAACTTCGCCGCAAACTCGTCGGTGCAGCGGAGCTCGTGGAGCTCGCGCTTGGGGGCCGCGCCGCGCTTCTTGAAGGAGCCGATGTCGGCCTTCGTGAGGTGCTTCTCCTTCGCGTCCTTGAGACCGAAGACCACCGCGACGTAGCCGTCCTGCTCCGTCGTGCGCTTGCCGACGACCGCGACGTTGCTGATGTCGAGCACGGTGACGCGCTGGACGGTGCCGTCCTCGGTGTAGAGCTGCGTCATGCCGAGCTTGGTGCCGAAGATGCCGGGACTGATGTTCATGAGGATTCGCTTCTGCGCTCGTGAGGTGGGTGACCGAGAGAGAGAGACCGCGTAGCGTTCGCCGGGGCGACGGTTCCGAGCGCAGGGATCCGCAGGACTGTGCCTGACGCGTGAAGTCTCGAAAGGGCGCGGACTTTGTCCTCTGCGGCTGGATTCGTCAAGCCCGCCGTCAGGGCAGCCGACGGATGAGGTCCCGGGCGCCTTCGACGTGCTTGGCGGCGGACAGCTCGCTCGCCAGCACGCCGGCGATGACGCCCTTCTTGTCGATCACGAAGGTGACGCGGCCCGGCTTGCCGAGCAGCTTGCCGAGGAAGCTGCTCGCCCCGTAGCGCCTGGCGAGCTCCTTCTCGGCGTCCGAGACGAGCGAAAACGGCAGAGAATGCTCCTTCGCGAACCGCTCGTGCGACTCGTTCGAGTCGATGGAGACGCCGATGACCTCGGTGTCCTTCGACTCCAGCTCGGCGTAGAGGTCCCGGAACCCGCAGCTCTCCTTCGTGCAGATCGGGGTGAAGTCGCCGGGGTAGAAGTAGAGGACGACGTTCTTCTTGCCGGCGAGCTCGGCCAGGGCAAGGCGCTTTCCGGCGCTCGAGACCACGTCGAAATCGGGGGCCTTGTCGCCGACACGGAGAGAGGATGCGGCCATGGAGGTTCTCCGCGATTAGCACGGGCTCCGCAGCGTTGACAGGGTACGGGGTGCGTGCTTTAAGGCCCGCTCTTTCGAGCGCCCCTCGGCGTTCAGGAGCCCCGGAGTCGTCATGCAGAACGCGAAGATTGCCGCCATCGAGACCGAGCAGCTCAAGACGGGCATCCCCGACTTCCGCGTCGGAGACACCGTTCGCGTTCACTACAAGATCGTCGAAGGCGACAAGGACCGCATCCAGATCTTCCAGGGTGTCGTCCTCAAGCGCCACCGTGCGGGGGCCCGCAGCACGTTCACCGTGCGCAAGGTGAGCTTCAGCATCGGCGTCGAGCGCCAGTTCCTCACCCACTCGCCGCGTATCGACAAGGTCGAGATCGTGTCGAAGGGCGTCGTCCGCCGGGCCCGCCTCTTCTATCTCCGGGACCTGCAGGGCAAGGCCGCCCGCGTCCGCGACGCCAAGGACATCTGAGCTCGGCAACGGTCGGTCGAGAGCTCCTCACGATGTGAGGGGCTTTTGCCGTTTTGTGGCCGTGCCAGCCGTATCGGCCGTGTCAGAGGCGCGTCAGGCGGGCGGACGCGCCGCGGACATCATGTCGCGCAGGCGGAGACGCGTGTCGCGCAGCCACACCGCGTCGTTGAACACGTCGCCCGCGAGGAGCGAGGTGATCGAGCGGCGGAGCGCGTTGTGCTTGTTCTCCATGAACACCGCCTCCATCAGCGGGCCCGCGTAGAACGCCTGGACCGCGAGCACGAACGTCTCCGCGCCGAGGCGCAGCGACGCGGCCCACGCCCCGAGCACCCGCGCCTCCTGCGCCCGCGTCTCGTCGGTGCGCGGGGCGAGCGGCAGGAGCTCGAGGAGGGCGTCGGCGGCCGAGCAGCCGCCGCACATGGCGAGGTGCGCGCCGGTCGAGAAGAGCGGGTCGATGAACCCGCCGGCGTCGCCCACGGCGAGCCAGCCTTCGCCGGTGAGCTCGCGCACCCGGTAGCTGAAGTCCGCGGCGGCGCGCACCGAAGGCCAGGTGCGGGTGGCTCCCTCGAGCAAGCTCCGCGCGTCGCGCGACTCGGCGACCGCCGCGTCGAAGAGCGCGGTGAGGTCGTCGCCCTTCCGCTTCTCCTTCACCCAGGCCTTCGAGACCACGGCGCCGACGCTCGTGCTCCCGTCCTTGAACGGGATCATCCAGAACCAGTTCGGACGCGACGCGGCGTCCGGGCGGAACACGACGATGTCGATGTCGCCCTGGAGCTCGCCCGCCTGACGCGCGACGCCGGTGTACTGCGTGAAGAGCGCGGTTTGATCGAGATCGACGATCTTCTCGGTGCTGCGCGCAGCGTGGGCGAAGAGCGCGTCGCGGCCGGACGCGTCGACCACGTAACGGGCGTCGAAGCGTGCGTCCTGCACGCTTCCGTCGGCCCCGGGGCCCCGGGCGAGGACGCCCACGACGCGGCCGCCGTCGTCGCGCACCGCGCCGGTGACGGTCCACTCCTCGCGCACCTCGGCGCCCGCCTTTTCGGCATGGCGAAGGAGCACGTGGTCGAACGTCTCGCGCTGCACCTGGAAGGCGTGGTCGCGGTCGGCGCGCCAGGCGCCGGCGAAGGCGAAGCGATCCTTGCGGTCCTTCGCCTCGTCGTGGAAGCGCGCCCCGTACTTGCGGAGGAACGTCGCCTCCACCTCGGCGAGGACGCCGATCTTCTCGAGCACGTCGAGCGAGCGGGGGAGCAGCGATTCACCCAGGTGGAAGCGCGGGAAACGCTCCTTCTCGAGGACGAGGACGCGCGCGCCGCCCTGCGCGAGCCGCGTCGCGCAGACCGAGCCGCCGGGACCGCCGCCCACGACGACGACGTCGTACGCAGTCACCGCCGCGGTCATTCGGCGGGCTTGGGCGGGGGGCCGAGCTGGATGCGCTCGCCGATGTAGGCGCCGATCAACGTGAACATGACGCCGATCGCGCTCATGACGACGTAGAGGAAGGTCGGCATCGTCCGGACGGTCTGGCTCTCGACGAGGAGGAACGTCGTCGGGATGGCGACGACGAAGCTCGCCACCATGGGCTCGATGAAGGTGCGGCCCGGCGAGATCATGCCGACCAGCAGCCCGCCGAGGAACCACACGGGAATGCACATGATCATGCCGTTGCCGCCCTCGAAGTCGAGGAGGGTCACGATGCGTGGCAGGCCGAACACGAGGGCAGCGGTGAGCACGCCCTGGACGGCGATGGCGATGAAGAGCCACTGCAGGCTGACGCCCTCCTGCTGGTAGCGGCGCTCGAGCTCCTCGTCGCGGGAACGAAGCTTCTGGATGGCCTCGATCTTCGCGCCGCACGACCCACAGCGGACCGACCCAGGGGGGTTCTTGGAGAACCCACACGAGGGGCAGCTCACCAGCTTTCCGGAAGCCATCGGGCCGAGCCTACCAAGTTTCTCGCGCTATCCAGGCTTTTTCCGGAGCCGGCACGCCCCGGGTAGAATTTTCCGGAGCGCTCCGGAACTCCGGCGAGGAAAGGTTGTCGGTTTGGCGAGGCCGCCGATCCCCGTCTACAGTGTGACGGGCCCTCCGCCGAACGACCAACCGTGACCACCCACGCGATACATCCAGCCCTCGCCCTCACCGACGACGCCGTCGACCCGGAGCTCCTCGAGCTCCCGGCGCCGCCGAAGCGGGAGCGCTCCGTCACGGTGGGCCTCCTCGTGTTCACGGCGGTCGCGTCGCTGGCGATGTGCTTCGCGCTCCGGCACGACGTCGCCTACGCCTTTGCCAGCCCCCGTGCGGTCAGCCTCGGCGATCTCGGAGCGGCGCCCGCCGCGGCCTTCACCGAGAACGCCTATGTCGAGGGCACGGCGATGGTCGGCGCGGCCCACGCGATCCGCTACGAGCGGCCGCTCGTGTCCGATTCGTTCCGGCTGATGCCGGTCGCCGGCCGGCCCAACGTGTGGGTCGAGGTCCGCGTCCCGGCCGGCGCCGAGAACATCCGCTACGTCCCCCCGAACGAGTTCGCGGGGCACCTCGTGCGCTTCGACGCGGCGGGTCCGAAGCACCGCGGCCTCGCCTCGGCGATCAAGGAGGCGACCGGTCAGAACGTGCCGAGCGGCGCATGGCTGCTCGTCCAGGGCGACGCGCCGACCGGCTCGCGCTGGGCGATCCTGCTCGTCGCGATGTTCTTCGGCTTTGCGGCGTGGAACCTCGCCGTGACGGCGAAGCTCCTCCGCAAGGTCCGCTGAGCGCCGACCGGCGCGCGGTCACCGGCCTGCGCTCGCCGCGTCGGCGTGCAGGCGGCTCGCGAGCTGGCACCCGTCGAGGCCCGTCGCGTACTCGGCCTTGCGAGCCGGCGAGATCCACGACGGGTCCACGTGCTGCCGCGCGCGGAGCAGCACCTTCGACGTGGTGAGGTCCACGATCCCGACGCGCATGTCGTGCGGGCGCTCGCCGTCGAGCTCGGTGGGGCCGCCGCCGTTGCTCGGCTCGTCGAGCACGTAGACGAGCAGCTTCGAGGCGAGCGCCTGGCGGGTCCGGTCGGCCGGTGCCGCGTTCCACTCGCGGCGGAGGACGCCGAGGTCGTGGCCGCCCGACACGCCCTGGATGCGCGTCTGGAACTCGGGCGACAGGAGCGGAAGGCCGAGCACCGCATCGTTCAGGCGGCGCACGTGCGCGGTGTGCTGCTCGAGCAGGAGGGCGCTCGTGAGCGCGAGGCGAACCGGACCGAGGAGCGTCTTCTCGTCGGCGGCGCGCGGCGGGTCGACGAGGCAGAGGAGGAGGGCATCCTTCGTGGACGCGGCGGCCTGGGCGCGGATGCGCTGCGTGAACGTGAAGGCGTCGAGCGGGCCGCGCACGTAGGTGGCGGGCTGCGCGAGCACCTGCGCGAGGACGCCCGGCCCCTTCACCTCGGGCGCCATCACGTCGCCCTCGTACGGGCCCGCGGCGCGCGCGAGCCACGACTCCATGACCACGAGCGAGCCGCGATCCTCGGGCGTGACGAGCGCCGCCTGGCCCTTGACCGTGGCGAGGAACGTCGTCTTCGCGAGCTCGAATTCCTGGTGGTCGCGGCGCCGCGTCGAGGTGACGACGTAGACGACGAGGATCGCGGCAGCTACCGCGAACACGCGCCAGAGCGCCGTGACGCGCGGCGAGATCTTGCCGCCGCGCGTCTCGATCTCCTTGCCGCGGACGCTCTTCTCGATGCGCGCCGCGAGCGCCGGGTCCATCCGCGACGTCGTGAGGAAGGTGCCCATCAGGCCTTCTTCTTCTTCCCCGCGGCCCGCTGGTTCTTCTCGATGAGATCGAGCAGCTGGTCGCGCGTGACACCGAGACGCGAGGCGGCATGCGCGGCGAGCGAGGTGGTCGCGACGCCGGGCACGAACTGGTAGGTCGGACGCTGCTCGGGCGACAGCTCGACCTGCAGGAACCGGAGCGGCTCGATCTGGCTCTCGCGCTGCAGCCGCGCCGCGAAGAGCAGAAAATGCGTGGTGATGAAGGCCTGCGGCGCGAGCCGCACCAGCATCTGGACGACGAGCTCGAAGATCTCCTCGCCCTCCGATGGGTTCGTGCCCGAGCAGAGCTCGTCGAGGATCACCATCGCGCCGGGCGGGAGGCGCTCGAAGAGCTCGCGGATGCGTACGAGCTCGGTGCCGAGGCGTCCCTCCGCCTGGTCGGCCCGCGTCTCCTGGATGAGCGACATCACGAGGCCGGGCGCGAGGGCGAGGCTCGCCGAACGCGCCGGCACGAAGACGCCCGACTGCGCGAGCAGCTGCACGAGCCCGAGCGACTGCAGGAGGCGCGTCTTGCCGCCCGAGTTCGGCCCGGTCACGAGGATCGTCGTGTCCTGGCGATCGCTCGTCACGTCGCACGGGACCGGCCGGACCCCGTGGGCGAGGAGGAGCGGGTTGAAGAGGCCGCGAACCTCGCGAGGCGCGCGCGGGTCGACGAGGTCGGGCAGGACCGCGTCGAGCCCCGCCGCGACCGCCGCGTCACGGAAGCCGAGCGCGCCGAGGTAGAACTCGAGGTCGCCGAGGAGCTGCACGAGCGGGACGACCTCGTCCTCGATGCCGTCGAACACCGCGTCGATGAGCCGCGCCATCACCTCGCCGTCACTCAGCTTGAAGCCGCGGAGGAAGAGCTCGATCTTGGCGAGCCAGCGCCGCAGTGGCGAGCTCACGAACGGGTTCTGCTCGTCCTCCTGGATCGAGGTCACGCGGAGACCGCGGATGCGCCCGTCGGCGCCGACGCTGACCTCGAGCCGCATGGTCGCGAGGCGCTCGTCGTAGCGGAGGAGATCGGCGAGCGACCGGTACGCCTCGCCCTCCTGCACGCGCCTGCCGAACGCCGCGAGCGCCGCCAGACCGGAGCGCGCGGCGAGGAAGCCCTCGGCGCAGATGTCGAACACCTCCTTCAGCTGCGCGAGGATGTCGAGCTGCCGGCGGTTCGAGTCCCACTTGCCCGCGCCGGTCGATCCCTCGAGCACGGACCGCAGCTTCAGCATCACGATGTAGAGGCGCTCGAGCTCGGAACGGAGCGCCGGTACGCTCACGAGCTCCGCGAGGATCGCCCGCCTATGCGCGACGATCGCCGGGTCGGACGGCGGATGCGCGAGCAGCGCGACGAGCGGCCGCGTGCCCAGCACCGGCTGCTGCCCGCCGATGTTCGCCCGGAAGCAGAGCGCGACGAACTCCTGCAGGAAGAGGTCGCTCGCGAAGGACGACGGATCCCACGTCGAGTGGGCGAGGATGCGGCGATCGAGCGCCTCCGCGAAGACGCCGCCCGACACGCCCGCCGCGAACGCGAGCCCCACCGACAGCTTGGTGGCTTCGCGATCGATCCGGAGCTTGGGTGCCGGATGGAGCAGGTCGGGCACGAGCACGGGCGCGCTCGCGTGCGTGAGACCGGGTCCGGGCGGTCGACCTTGGGTGCCTTGGCTCGGCATCTGGGAGAGGGGTTGGGTCACGAGCTCGTGCAGGATCATGTAGCGCGCGCGGACACGCCGGTCAGCGTTATGTTCCGGTGATGCGCCTCCGGGTCGTCACATGGAACGTGCTCCACCGCGTCCACGCGGAGAACTGGGAGGAGCCGTGCGCACGTCAATTTCCCGACGAGGCGGTCCGCATCGCGGGCATCACGAGCCGCGTCGTGGGCTTCCTCGCCGCGGGCGTCGACGCGGTGTGCCTGCAGGAGGTGAGCGGCGATCAGCTCGCGAGCCTCCGCGCCGCGCTGCCCGCGGGCGCCGACCTGTTCGAGCACCAGTACCCGCGCCTGCCCCGCCTCCGGCGGACGCCGTGCGGCACGACCCTCACCGATGCGAACGAGCACCTCGTCACCATCGCGAGGACGGCCGGCGCGGCAAAGGTCGGCTCTCGCACGTTCGACAAGGACCCGGGCAAGGGACTGCTCGTGGTGGAGCTCGCGGCCGGCATCCACCTCGTCTGCACGCACCTGTCGTACGGCGGGCGCAAGGGCGTGCAGCTCGCCGAGATCGCAGCTGCCGCCGAGCGCGCCTCGGTCGCCGCGATCGTGGTCGGGGACACCAACGCCCCCGCCGCTGCCGTGCACGCGGCGCTCGGGCCGGCGTGGGTCGTGTCGAAGCTCACCGCGGTGACGCGCGTGAACGATGGGCCGCGCGGCGGCAGCATCATCGACCACGTGCTCGTGCGTGGCGGCGTGCTCGAGGAGGCCGGCACCGGCGACGGCGGAGGCCTCTCCGATCACGTGCCGGTGCTGGCGACGATCCGCCTCGGGGCGGGGTAGCGCGCTGGCGGGTCAGAGACCCTTGGGGTCGCAGAGCCCGTACCCCTGGTAGCCGACGTCGACGCACGCACGCGTGCCGCCGCACTCGCCGAGGTACGGGAAGCGGCACACGAGCGTGCATTTTCCGCGGAAGCAGTTGAAGAGGATGTCGCAGTCGTTGCTGCCGACGCACGCTTGGCCGACGCCCGCGCTGCACGTGCCCTGCATGCTGCAGTCCTCGCAGCGGCCGCTGTCGGGAGTCGCCATGCGACACGCCTGGAGGCCGCTGCACACCTCGGTGTTGCCAGGAGGCGAGCACGGCTCGTTGCCGAGCGGCGGTATCGGGATGCCCGGGTCGAGGCCGGTCGGGCCCTTCGTGGCCCCGGCGTCGATGGACGCGTCGCTGATGGCGCTGCCGTCGCTGCCGGTCGTGCCGCCCGCGTCGGTGCCGCTGCCGCCGCCGTCGTCGCGCGTGGTGGGAGCTGCGTCGTCGTCGCCCCCTCCGGCCGGCAAGCCGCCCGAGGAGGAGGAGGAGGGCGCGTCCTTCAGCGATCCGCAGGCCGCGGCGGCGGAGACGAGGGCGACCGAGGCCGCGAGCACCACTGCGCGAGAACGAGAGAGGGACATCGAGGCGCCTACCATGACGCGCGCTGGGCCGATGTCCAGCGCGCCCCTCTCAGCGGGGGACCGGCGGCTGACGCATCTCGTGGACGTGCACCGGCACGCGCTCGTTCGCGCATCCGGGGACGCGCGCCGAGCACCGCGCGCGCACGCCGGGAGCGGCGTCGGGGGTGCGGCGCTCGAGGAACGCTGCCTCGGACGCGGATCTCACATCGGCGGCGACGGGGAGCCCCGCGAGGACGATGGACTGGACGCGCAGGAGGTCGCCGTCGCGGGGCTGGAGGGAGAGGCCGCGCCGCGCCGCCGCGAGGGCGCCGCCCGGATCGCCGGCGCTGCCGAGCGTGACCGCCGCCGCCGACCACGCGCCGTCGTCCCGCGGGGAGCGGGACGC
>JAQBQL010000017.1 GCA_028287035.1 Labilithrix sp.
GCCGGGCGCGGCGGTGCCGGAGCGGCGACCGGCGTCGGGGCGACAGGAGCCGGCGGCGCAGCGGCGGCGACCGCGTAGGCAGGCGCTGCGGGTGCCGGGGCGGGCGCCGGCGCGACCGGCGCCGGGCTCACGCGCGCCTGCTGGTCACGGTGCTCGCGGCGATCGCGATCGCGCTCACGCTCTCGCTCGCGCTTCTCCTCGCGGTCACGTTCCCGCTTCTCGGCCTTCGTGAGGTGCGCCGGCTCGGCAGGGCGCGGAGCCTCGGCGGGGGCGGGAGCAGCAGCCGGCGCCGCGGCAACGGGCGCCGCCTGGTGGACGTGCACGTGCACGATGGGCGCGGGCTGGTAGCGCGGCTCGAGCCGGGCGCCGACGCGGAGCCCGTTCACGTTGTGGATGTGACGCTGGTAGCGGACGTCGAAGTCGGACGGGCGCGCGGGACGCACGAAGACGATCGTCGTGCCGCCGTGGGTGCGCGGCGGCGGGGCGTGCGGGGCGCGCCAGTAGCCGCGCACGTAGACGATGCGGTTGTTGACGCGCTCGTAGCGCGGGGCCGCGTAGACGTAGCCGACGGGCGCGGGACGCCAGGCGCCGACGTACCAGGTCCATCCCGATCCTTCCGGATGCCAGTAGCCCGGCACCCAGACCATCTCGGCGGCAGGCTGCGGGGTCTGCTCCTCGTAGACGGGCTCGGGCGGCTCGGACGCAGCGGCGACCGGCTCGGGCTCCGTTGCCACGACCTCGGGCGCGGGCGCGGGCTCCTCGGGCGGCGCCTCGACCGACGCGCTCGCCTCCACCGGCGCAGCGGGCGCCGCGGCCTCCGCGGCCGGCTGGGCCGCCTGGTCCTCCGGGGCTACCGGGTAGTAGACCGGGCGCGCGTGCGCACCGTGATGACAGCCGACCGCGGTGGCGGCGAGGATCAAGAAGAGGGCAGACGTTCCGAGGCGCATGGGATTGTCTCCCCGCAACGTGTGTGCCGTTATCCCACTCGGACGCCGCTCAACGATTCCGCGGATTTGTGCACTGTCACTGAATGAAGGGTGATCCGGCCCCGTGGATCACGCGCGGAAGAAGAGCCACGCGTCGATGACCGTTTTCCGCGCATCCTCGCGGAAGGTGTCGAGAGCGCTCCGCCCGTACCAGCTCCACTGCTCGACGAGCTTGCCGTCGAGGGCGCGGAAGAGCGCGAGCCCGTTGACGGTGGCCGGCCGCCCCTCGTGCACGAACGCGATCGTGTTCCGCACCGCCACGAAATCCGCGTCGGAGGCCTCGAACGCGAGGGTCATCACCGCGCCGGGGTTCGCGGCCCGGAAGCGCGGGACGAGGGACCGGAAGGCGGCCGGGCCGAGCACCTCCGGATGGGCATGATCGAAATACGTGGGCGCGAGCACCTGGTCGGCGACCGACGGGTCGCCCGAGTTCCACATGTCGAAGTAGCGCTGCACGAGCGCGCGGTTCGCGAGCCCGGCCGCCGTCGGCGCCACCTCGCGCTGTGCGCCGACGAAGCGCTCGAACCTTTGCTGGACGTCTGGAGGTTGATTCATCGGGCTGTCTCCCGCGGGTTGGTCTAGAATCGGAACCGTGACTCCGCTTCGTTATACGGAACCATCCCTCCGTTTGTCAACTCGCGAGCCGCGGACGTGACGAAGTCGCCCGACCCGGAACCGACCGACGCCCAGGCAGGCGAGGTTGTTCCCCGTCCTCTCCGCGCGGACGCCGAAAGAAACCGCCGGCGGGTCCTCGAGGTCGCCGAGCAGGTGTTCGCCGCCGAGGGCCTCGCGGTGCCCATCGATGACATCGCGCGGCGCGCCGGCCTCGGCGTCGGCACGGTGTACCGGCACTTCCCGACCAAGGAGGCGCTCATCTCCGCGATCCTCGCGCAGCGCCTGGCCAACTCGGGGGCCCGCGCGCGGGCGATGTTCGAGGCCGGCGCGAGCGGTCACGTGTTCTTCGAATTCCTCACCGAGATGGTCCACGGCTGGCGCGACAAGAAGCACTTCATGGAGGCGCTCGCGCGGGCCGGCGTCGACCTCGCCGAGATCGTGGCGGCCAAGGCGGAGTTCCACGCCGAGCTCGGCAAGCTCCTCGCGCGGGCCCAGGAGCAGGGCGTCGTCCGCCAAGGCGTGTCCGTGGAGGAGATCATGGCGCTGCTTGCGGGCGCGTTCGTTGCGATCGATCGCCACGCGATCTCCGAGGACGGGAAAAAGCGCATGCTCGCGATCGTCTTCGATGGGCTACGTCCCGGCGCTGCGCCCTGAGCTGCTAGACACAGGCGAGCACGCATGGACGGTGACAGTCCTCGGTCGGAGAAGCTGAAGGAGCACGCGAGCACGGTCCTCACCGGGAACGAGGGGCTCGCGTCGTCGGTCTCCATCCAGGGCGCCGCCGGCTCGACGGTCGCCGATGCCGTCGCCCTCCAGGTCCCGGTCCGCACGACGCGCCTCACGTCGATCGCGGTGGCGAGCGCGCTCTTCATGGAGTTCATCGACTCGACCGCGCTCTCCACCGCGCTGCCCACCCTCTCGCGCGCGTTCCACACCGACCCGCTGCACCTGAAGCTCGCCCTCACGTCGTACATCCTCGCGCTCGCGGTCCTCGCGCCCGCGAGCGGGTGGGTGGCCGACCGGTTCGGGCCGAAGCGCGTCTTCATGCTCGCGATGACGGTCTTCCTCGCCGGCTCCGTGCTGTGCGGGTTCTCGCATTCCCTCGCCCAGCTCGTCGTGTTCCGCCTGCTGCAGGGGGCGGGCGGCGCGATGATGATCCCGGTCGGGCGCCTCATCATCGTCAGCACCACGCCGAAGAACAACCTCGTGTCGGCGATGGCGTGGTTCACGATGCCGGGGCTCATCGGACCGATCCTCGGCCCGCCGCTCGCCGGCATCGTGCTGGGCGTCACGTCGTGGCCGTGGATCTTCTTCATCAACATCCCCGTGTGCATCGGCGGGCTGTTGCTCGTCGGGACGCTGGTGCCCGCCTCCCGGCCGCCGGATCCGGGCCGGTTCGACACGGTGGGCTTCGCGTACGCCGCGCTCGCCGTCACCCTGTTCGTCGGCTCGATGGAGACGGCCGGGGTCGACGTGATCCCGGGATACGTGCAAGCGGCAGGTATCGCGGCATCGGTGGTGCTCACGATCCTCTACGTCCGGCATGCGAAGCGGAGCGTGCGGCCGATCCTCGACCTGTCGCTCTTCCGGCTCCCCACGTTCCGCGCCAGCGTGGTGGGCGGCACGCTCGTCCGCCTCGGGGTCGGTGCCGGGCCGCTGCTCCTCCCTCTCCTCCTCCAGGTGGCGCTCGGGTGGAGCCCGCTGAAGGCCGGGCTCATCAGCGTGTGGCAGAGCGTCGGCGCGCTGACCGCGAAGCCGGCGACCTCCTGGGTGCTGCACCGCTTCGGCTTCCGCCGCGTGCTCATCGTGACGGTGTGTCTCTCCGCCGGCTTCGCGGTGCTGCCCGGGTTCTTCCGCCAGGGCACGCCGCTCGTCCTCATGATCCTCGTGTTCGTGCTCTCGGGCTTCTCCCGGTCGAACCAGTTCACGGCCGCGAACACCGTCGCCTATGCGGACGTGCCGGCCCCGCGGGTCAGCGCGGCCTCGACGCTCTCCACGGTCACGCAGCAGGTCGGCCTCTCGCTCGGCATCAGCTTCGGTGGGCTCGTGCTGCACCTCGCCACCGGATCGGGCGGCGCGCTCACGCCCGACCGGTTCGTGCTGCCGTACCTCGCGGTCGGCGCGACGACGCTGCTCGCCGTCGCCAGCTACGTGCGGCTGCCCGCCGGCGCGGGCAGCTCGCTCGCCTGATCAGCCGTTGCGGCGACGCCGCGCGGTGACGAGGGCGAGCGCACCCACCGCCACGGCGAGCGCCGCCGAGCCGCCGCCCTGGCGCGCCGGGGTCGTGCTGCAGCCCGAGGTCGTGGTCGTCGTCTCGCCGTCCGCGGCGTGGGTGTCGCCGGCGTCCGGCTCCGCGGGCTCGCCGAGGCCACCCGAGGAGCTCGAGGTGCCTGCGTCGACGCTCGGGCTGGCGTCGGGCGTGGCGCCCGCGTCGGGCGTCGCGGGCGGCGCGTTCAGCGGGTGGCCGGCGGTCGTGGCAGCGGCCTCGATCATGGCGAGGTGCGAGTAGACGTCGCTCCAGACGCTCGGGCGGTCCACGCAGAAGTCGTCCACGCCGCGCGACGTGACGCCGATGACGAGACCGGCCGCGTCGAGGAGCGGCCCGCCGCTGTCGCCGAAGCACGTCGACTCGGAGCTGAGGAACTCGCCGGGCGCGACCGTCACGCTGATCGTGCGGTTCTTCAACGTCTTGTAGGTCGTCGTGGCGGGCCCGATGGCGCTGACCGTGATGCCGGTGCGCTGGTAGCGCCCGTTCGTCAGGGTGCCGTGGTCGTCGCCGTCGCCGTACCCGATCGCGAGCCCCACGTCGGCAACGGTCGGCGGCGTGAACCGCAGCTTCGAGACCGTGACGCCCGGCACATCCTTGTCGAGCTGGAGGAGGGCGATGTCGTAGCTGCAGCCGCTCGGGTTCGTCTCGTGGAACAGCTGCGTGCCATGAGCCACGATCGTGGGGGTGTCCGTGAGGCTCGCGTCGGCGCCGAGCGCGATCCCCATCGTGGTCGGATCGTCGTCGGTCGTGAAGTGTCCGCAGTCGTCGTTCCCCGCCATCTGCGAGACGCAGTGACGTGCGGTCAGCACGAGGTTCGGCGTGATGAGCGACCCGGTGCAGAAGCCTTCGGCGAGCTGGATGAACACCGTCGAGTCCTGCGTGGCCGTCGACGGCACGCCGCCGATGATGCGCGGGTCCTCGCCCTTGCGGGTCACACGGACGTTCACGCCCTCCTCCGCCGGAGCAGGCGCGGTGCATGCGGCTCCGCCCGCGAGCGTGCCGAGGCCGAGGAACAGCGGGACCAGCACGCCGAGAGCTCGCATTGCGCACACCCTAGGCAATCGGCGACGACGTGCAAATGGGCCGCGCGCGCACCAGGGGCGCGTCAGCTACCGCGCGGGCGGACAGTTGCACTCCGCACGAATCCGGAACGCAGGATCGCCGGACGATCGCGCCATCGCGTCCGGCGGTCAGCGCCGCGCGAGCTCGGCGCGGCGACGCTCATGAGACGCGGACGCCCCGTCGTCGCCGAGCTCGCGCTCGAGCTCCTGCAGCGCCTCGTGCTCGCCCGCCTCGTGCGCATCATCACCGATGCGAACGCCCGGGAGCAACGCGGCGTCGTCGACGCGGACCCGCGCCTCCGCCTCCGTCACCAGCGACCCCGACCGCCCCGGACGCACGCGCATCGCCACGATGGCGACGGCGAGCAGCGGCAGCAGCCACACGCCGTGGTGCGGGTACCGGCTCGGCCAGAGCATCGGGTGCTCGAGGAAGACGGGCCAGACGACCTCCTTCCAGAGGACCGCGCCGGCGGCGCCGAACGAGACCGCGAGCCCGGCGAGCAGCGCGGCCGCCCCCTTGTCGAAGCGGGCGAAGGCGCGCGACGAGAGCAGGAACGGCCGGGCGCCGACGAGCCCGACCAGCATGAACCACGGCGGCGCGATCCCGATGAGGAACGCGACCGGGAACGCGGAGGCCGCGGCGAGCGCGAGGAGGACGCCCCACGAGCGGTTGCGGCGCGCCGCGGTGGCGCCCGCGAGAAGGACGAGCGACGCGAGGACCGTCACCCAGCGGTCGAGCGCGACGCTGCGCAGGAGCGTGAGGACGCCCACGATCTGCACCAGCACGAGCGACGCGTTCAGCTTGCGTGGATCCAACCCGAGAAGCGTAGGACGACGGGCGGCCCGCGCAACGCCCGGCGCAACTCTTGTGGCCGCTCGTTGCGGCGGAGCTCGATCGGCCGCCCACGAGCGCGGCGCTGCCGTAGCATCCGGGCGTGGACCACGGCGTCATTCCCGCCGGGCGCACGCGTCCGCTCCTGTTCGACGCCCTGCCCGACCTCGCGGCGCACGTCGCCTGGCTGCCGCTCGCGCACGTGCCCACCCCGGTCGAGCCGGTCACCGCGATCGGCGACTGGCTCGGGCGGCAGGGCGGCATCTTCATGAAGCGCGACGACCTCGTCTCGCCGCTCTACGGCGGCAACAAGGTGCGCCGCTTCGAGTACGTGCTCGCCGACGCCCGAGCCCGGGGCCGGAGACGCCTCGTCACCGTCGGAGGCCTCGCCTCGACGCAGGCGATGGCGACGGCGCTCTTCGGAAAGGCGCTCGGCTTCGCGGTTCGCGTCGTGCTGTTCGATCAGCCGGTCACGACGTTCGCGCGCGAGACGCTGCGTGGCCTCGCGGCGGCGGGCGCGGAGCTCGTCCACGGCGGCGGGTACACGATGACCGCGCTGCGGGCCTTCGAGGCGGCGCGACGTGACGCGGACGAGAACTACTTCATCTTCCCCGGCGCCGCCGGGCCGCGCGCCAACCTCGGCTACGTCGACGCGATGTTCGAGCTCGCGGCCCAGGTGGCGCGCGGCGAGGCGGAGCGTCCCGACGTCATCGTCCTGCCCACCGGCTCCTCCGGCACCCTCGCCGCGCTGGCGCTCGGCGCGGCGCATCTTGGCTGGCCGACCGAGATCGTCGGCGTCCGGATCACGAGCCCGCTCGCCACGAACCGGCTCACCGTCGGTGCGGTGATCCGCGCGACCGACCGGTACCTCGCGGCGCGCGATCCGCGGTGGAAGCCGCGCCGGACCGCCGTGCGGTACCGCCTCGACGGGAGCGCGCTCGGCGCCGGGTACGGCCACCCCACCGCCGACGCGCTCGAGGGCGCCGCGCAGACCGAGCGGCTGATCGGCGCGAGCGGCGAGGTCACGTACAGCGGCAAGGCCCTCGCCGGGCTGCGTGCGATCGCTGGTGACCCCACGTATGCAAAGAAGAGCATCCTGCTGTGGAACACGCTCTCCCGTGCCCGGCCCGTGCTCCCGCCGCTCGACCTCGAGCGTGACCTCCCGCGCGCGCTGCACCGCTTCTTCGCGGGGCCGGTCGTCGCCTGAGCGGTGCTCAGCTCGCCGCGACCACGAACAGGAGCGCGGCGTAGGCGAGCGAAACCGCCGCGGCGCCGACGAGGAGCACGACGGGCCACCCGGCGCGGAAGAGGAGCTGCCGCTCCGAGCCCGGACCGATGATGAGACGCGCGGTCGGGCTCCCGTGCACGAGGAAGGACGTCCGCGTCGTCGGCACGCCGTCGCGATAGCCCGGAGCGGCCGCGTGCTCGATGACCGCCTCCCGGATGCGCGCATGCCCGCTCACCATGACGTGCTCGCCGACCTCGATGATGCGCTCCTCGAGGACGATGCTGTCGGCGCCTCCCGGCACGGAGGGCACCCACGCAAGAGCCGCCAACGAGAAGACCCCCTGCCGCGCCTTCACGCCCGTGGTGGGGGCGACGATCTCCACGTTCTCGAAGTCGAGCAGCGCAACGCCGCCCGCGTCGTCGGTGATCAGCGTGGGCACGCGGCGCTCGATCTCCTGCCGGTGCACGACGACCCGGTTCTTGCCGTTCCCACGGAAGGCGGTGACCTTGAGGTGCATGGCGACGGCGGGGCGTCCCGACGGGGGGAGGACCGGCTCGTCGGGCCCGGCGAGGCGCACGACCCCGCTGATCTCCACCGCGCCTTCGTGGAGCTCGCGGATCGGTCTCCTCTGGACGGCACGGAGCCGGCGCACCGCATCCCAGCCGCCCCGCGCCCAGACGAGGAGCACGATCGCGACCACCACGAAGGCGCCCCCGAGCAGGACCCCGAAGATCACGACCGGCGCTCCCACGGCAGCGGCAGATCCGGCTGCCCCTCGGGCCGGGACATCACGCGTGCGTGCCGGGCGAGCACGCCGAGCAGTACCACCCCGACGAGCAGCGCCGCGCCGCCGGTGAGCATCGTCCCCGCCTGTTCGTCCTTCGTCGCGGCGCGCGCACCGGCCAGGCTGCGCGAGGTGATGATGTCGCGGCCGTCGAGGCACGGCCGGAGCACGTTGGGGGCGTCGGGGACCGGACATCCGCGCACGGTGATGACGTCGCCGACCTTCGCGTCGCGTTCGACGTACTCCGGGTTGGAGGTGCTCGGCACGCGCCCGCGGCACCACTCCAGCATCGTCGCGGGCATCGACGCGTTGCCGTACAACGTGCCCGAGCTCTCCGGGAAGTCGACGGTCACGGAGCGCGGCTCCGCGAGCGCGAAACCGCTACGGAAGGCCGCCGTCTTGCCCTCGAAGCCGCTCACCGTGAAGCGCTCGTGCGTCTTCTGATCTTCGACGATGAGCCCGTCGACGCTGGTGATGAAGCAATCGGTCGAGAAGTGACGACTCTTGGGCGCCCCCGAGGCATGGCCGATGCGCGCGGCGAGGACCATGGGGAGCGCGTGGAGGGGCGAGAGGCGCGGCGCGGAGACGAGCGGCCCGACGACGACGCGCGCCGCCGTCTGACCCGCCTCGTCGCGCTCGCTGGCGCGTACCACGTCGACCACCCGGAAGGCGTCCCCTGCGCCGTTCAGCGCCAGGCACAGCGGCACCAGCGCGAGCAGGAAGCGCAGCGCGCCCCGCAGGACCTGCCGCGGGATGGACAGGCGGGCCGGAGCGCGGCTCACCGGGCGCGCGGGCTCCCGGAGCGAGTCGGAAGGGCGCACGCCGCGATCCTATACCCATGCTGGTGACGGTGCCACCGAGCAAGGGACCGTTGTAAGGTCGTGGGGTGCAGCGCCCCGCCCGCCAGACCTTGCCTCTCGGGGAGGACTCGCACGAGGCGCTCAGGATCGCGGTCGTCGCCGACACGCACGGGCGGCCGCATCGCGCGGCGCTGCCACGGATCCAGGAGACGCGCCCGCACCACATCCTCCACGCGGGGGACATCGGCGGCCGGTCCGTCCTCGAGGATCTCGCACGGATCGCCCCGGTGTCCGCCGTCCGCGGAAACATCGACGGGCGCGATCCCGAGACGCCCGACGCGCGCGCGCTGGTCCTGACGCGCGGGGACCAGGGGCTCCTCACGATCCTGCTCGTCCACATCGCGGTGAGCGGTCCGCGCCTTCGTGCCGACGCGGCGCGGCTCGCCAGGGCGGAGGGGGCCTCGATGGTGGTGTGCGGGCACTCCCACGTGCCGTTCATCGGACGCGATCGCGAGCTGTCGATCTTCAATCCGGGATCGATCGGGCCCCGCCGCTTCTCGCTGCCGATCGTCTTCGGCCTGCTCGAGGTTCAGGGGAAGGCCCTCTCCATGAAGCATATCGACGTCGAGACCGGCGCGCGCTGGGAGCCGTGAGCGTGCACGACCCCATCTTCGACGGCGGCGGCGAGGCCGGCGCGCTGATGCGGAGCCTCGACTGGGCGTCGACGCCGCTCGGGCCTCCCGCCACGTGGTCGAGCACGCTGCGGACCATCATCCGCACGATGCTCGCGTCGCGGTTCGCGATGCGCGTCCTCTGGGGGCCGGAGCTCGCGCTCCTCCACAACGACGCGTACCGGCCGGTGCTCGGCGCAGACAAGTACCCGCACGCCATGGGGCGGCCCACGGTCGAGAGCTTCGCCGAGGTCTGGCCGGTCGTCGGGCCGATGTTCGCGCGCGTCATGGACGGTGAGACGGTGGCGCTCGACAACGGGTCGCTGCCGCTCGTCCGCCATGGGTATCTCGAGGAGTGTTACTTCACGCTGTCCTACAGCCCGCTTCGTGACGACGAGGGCACCGTCCGCGGCGTGCTCGGCGTGGTCCACGAGACGACCGCCGAGGTCCTCGCCGAGCGACGCCTCGAGACGTTGCGCAGGCTCGCCGGCCGCGTCTCGGCGGCGCGCACCGCGGTCGAGGTGTGCCGGGCGACGACGGAGGTGTTCGCAGCGTGCGTCGACGTGCCGTTCGCGCTCCTCTTCCTCCGCGGGGCGCGGGGCGACGGCGCCGAGGCGGACCCCTTCGAGCTCGCCGCGTCGTCGGGGCTCGACGCCGATCAGGTGCCTCCCGGCCTGCGCGAGAGCGCATCGTGGCCGCTCCACGGCGACAAGGGGGAGGCGAGCGTGCACCGGGTCGACGACCTGCGGAGTCGCTTCGGCACGACGGTCACCGGCGCCTACCCGGAGCCCGTCGAGACGGCGCTCGTGCTGCCACTCGCGCGCGCGGGCGCCGCGGAGGTGAGCGGGTTCCTGGTCGTCGGGGTCAACCCGCGCAGGCGCCTCGATCCGGACTTCGAGACGTTCTTCGAGCTCGCGCGCGAGCACGTCACCGCAGCCCTCGCGAACGTGCGGGCCCTCGCAGCGGTCGAGGCCGAGCGCACGCGTCTCCAGGCCCTCTTCCTCGAGGCACCGGCAGCGATCGCGCTCCTGCGCGGCCCCGACCTCGTCGTCGAGCTCGTGAACGCTCGCTACTGCGCGATGGTCGGCGCGACGGAGGCCGAGCTACGCGGTCGCCCCTTGCGCGCGGGGCTCGCGTGGCTCGCGCAGGATCGTAGGCTGACCGTGGAGGAGGTGTACCGCACCGGCGAGCCCATCGAGGCGCGCGAAGCGCTGGGTCTCGAGCCGCGCGTGCCGGGCGGGGAACGCGCGCATCTCGATTGGATTGCACAGCCGACGCGCGACGAGCACGGGCGGGTCGACGGTGTGATGGTCTTCGCGATGGACGTGACCGCCCAGGTGCGCGCCCGGCGCGTCATCGAGGATTCACAGCGCTTCCTCGAAGGCGTCGTGAACCAGATCCCCTCCGGCATCAGCATCGTGGAGGCCCCGTCCGGAAAGACGCTGCTCTCGAACGCGAGCGCCGAGACCATCTACGGCCACCCGCCGATCCACACCGCCTCCGTCGCGGATTTCGCGGCATACCACGCGGTGCGCGCCGACGGGCAGGCGGTCCCGGTGCGCGACTATCCGGTGGTACGCGCGCTCGCCGGCGAGCTCGTGCTGGAGGAGGAGGTCCTCTACGACCGGCCGGACGGCACGCGCCGCATCCTGCTCGTCAGCGCCTCTCCCGTGTACGACGCGTCCGGGAAGCGCGTCGCGGCCGTCTCGGCCTTCGTCGACATCACCGACCGCAAGCGCATGGAAGAGGCGCTCCGCGAGGCCAGGAACGTCGCGGAGTCGGCGAGCCGCGACAAGGACGAGTTCCTCGCCATCGTGAGCCACGAGCTGCGGAATCCGCTGAACGCGATGCTCGGGTGGACGCGCCTGCTCCGCGGGGGGACGCTCTCTGCGGATCGCGCGGCGCGCGCGCTCGAGACGATCGAGCGCAACGCGACGACCCAGGCACAGCTGATCGAGGACCTCCTCGACGTGTCGCGCGTCATCGCGGGGAAGCTCCCGCTCGACGTCAGCACGGTCACGTTCGCGCGCGTCGTCGAGGCAGCGCTCGAGTCGGCAGCGCCGGCGATCGAGGCGAAGGGGCTGAAGCTCCGCGTCGTGCTCGACACCGACGCGACGCTGTCGGGCGACCCCGCGCGGCTCCAGCAGGTCGTCTGGAACCTGCTCACCAACGCCACCAAGTTCACGCCGAAGGGGGGCGCCATCCAGGTGACGCTCCGCCGTGACGATTCGCACGTGGAGCTCGCCGTCACGGACAGCGGACAGGGAATCGACCCGAGCTTCCTCGAGCACGTCTTCGACCGCTTCAAGCAGGCTGACCCGTCGACGACGAAGGTCCACGGCGGCCTCGGCCTCGGGCTCAGCATCGCGAAGAACCTCGTCGAGATGCACGGCGGGGTGATCGAGGCGCGCAGCGACGGCCCCGGCAAGGGCGCGACCTTTCTCGTTCGCTTGCCGGTCGCCGCGATGCGGCGCTCTCCTGCGCCGACCGCGCCCCCCACGTCCCGGCCGCCGAGCAGCATCGTTCCCCTCGCCTCGCCGCCGGAGATGCAGGGGCTACGTGTCCTCGTCGTCGACGACGAGCCCGACGCCCGCGACGTCATGGGTGCGGTCCTCGCCGGGTGCGGGGTCGCCGTTCGCACCGCCGCGTCCGTCGCCGAGGCGCGGGCGGCGTTCGCCGTCGAGGTCCCGGACGTCCTCCTCTCCGACATCGGCATGCCCGTCGAGGACGGCTACATGCTCATCAAGTTCGTGCGATCGCTCGGCCGCGAGGACGGCGGCGCCACACCAGCGGCCTGCCTGACCGGCTACACGACGAGCGAAGATCGGCGACGCGCGCTCCTCGCCGGCTTCAACATGCATCTCGCGAAGCCCGTCGAGCCGAGCGAGCTCATCGCGGTGGTGGCGAACCTGGGGCGGATGGCCCGCGCGCTGAAGGCGGCCCCTTGAGCGACGCGGGGCTTCCCCGGACGACCCGGACGCGCGCCTCGGCGCTCGTGGTCCACGAAGGAAATTTGCTCCTCGTCCGCCTCCGCGATCCGGTGAGCAACGTCGAGGCCCTGTACCCACCGGGCGGCGCGATCGAGGTCGGCGAGACGCCGGCCGAGGCGGCCGGGCGCGAGACGCTCGAGGAGACCGGCCTGCGGGTCGTGGTCGACGCATCGTCCGAGCTCGTCGACGTGTACCCATTCGTCTGGGCCGGCACGCACGTCGCCGTGACGACGCACTACTTCGCGGCGCGGCTTGCCGCCGGCGAGCGATCCGCGCTGCGCCCCGTGGAGGACGCCGCCTACAACCTCGGCGCGAGCTGGGTGCCGCTCGCCGAGGCCGCCGCGGCGCTCGCCGTCCATCCCGTGATCGCCGCGGCTTGTTCGCGCGTGCTCGATGCCGCCAGACCCGAGAGCCCGAGGAGACCATCCCGATGAAGTTCATGCTGATGATGCACGCCGCACGAGGCGACGGCGGCTACGCGATCGCGGCGTGGCCGGCCGAGTCCTTCCGGAGCCACATCCGGTTCATGAGAGATCTGAACCGCGACCTCACGGCGAGCGGCGAGCTCGTCGGCGCCGAGGGGCTCGCGCCGCCCGGTCAGGCGCGCATCGTGCGGGCGGGGTCTGACGAGGCGCCCGAGATCACCGACGGTCCGTTCGCCGAGTCGAAGGAGTTCCTCGCCGGCTACTGGATCGTGGACGTCGACTCGCCGGCGCGGGCCCACGCCATCGCGGCGCGCGCGTCCACCGCGCCCGGACCGGATGGCAAGCCCCTCAACTTGCCGATCGAGGTCCGCGAGGTGATGACCGGACCCCTGCCCGACGTCGGATGACCCCGGGCGCGCCGACCACGAGCGCCCCGCACGAGCCCCTGCTGCGTGAGCTCGCCCCCCAGGTCCTCGCGATCGTCGCGCGCCGGTCGGGCGACTTCGCCGCGGCCGAGGATGCCGTGCAGGAGGCGCTCGCCGCCGCCGCGCAGCAGTGGCCGCGGACCGGCCTTCCGGAGAGCCCACGGGCGTGGCTCGTGCACGTGGCGCGGCGTCGGCTGACGGACGAGGTGCGGGCCGACGTGTCCCGCCGGCGTCGCGAGGAGGCGGTGGCCCGCCTCGAGCCCGAGCACGAGCGCGTCGTCCCCTCCCCCGACGACGAGCGGGCAGTGCCCGAGCGGGACGACACCCTCCTGCTCCTCTTCATGTGCTGCCACCCGGCGCTCACGCGACCGAGCGCGATCGCGCTCACGCTGCGCGCCGCGGGCGGGCTGACCACCGCCGCGATCGCGAGCGCGTTCCTCGTGCCGGAGGCCACGATGGCCCAACGGATCAGCCGCGCGAAGGAGACCATCCGCCGGTCGGGACTGGGGTTCACCATGCCGACTGCCGCGGAGCGTGCGGCGCGCCTCGGCGCGGTGCGGTCGGTCCTCTACCTCGTCTTCAACGAGGGATACGCGAGCAGCGGAGGTCCCGAGCTCGCACGCGTCGATCTCTCGAACGAGGCGATCCGGCTCACCCGAGCGCTGCGCGAGGTGACGCCCGACGACCGCGAGACCACGGGCCTCCTCGCGCTGATGCTCCTCACGGATGCGCGCCGCGCCGCGCGCACCGGTCCCGGCGGCGAGCTCGTTCCGCTCGACGAGCAGGATCGCGGAAGATGGGACCGCGCCGCCATCGCGGAAGGCTCGGCGCTCGCCACGCTCGCGTTCTCCGCTGGAGACGTCGGTGCGTACCAGGTCCAGGCTGCGATCGCCGCCCTTCACGACGGCGCGCCGAGCGTCGAAGCGACCGACTGGAAGGAGGTCGCCGCTCTCTACGGCGTGCTCGAGGGCATCTCGGGCAGCCCGATGGTGACCCTGAACCGCGCGGTCGCGATCGCCATGGCCGAGGGGCCGCGCGCCGGGCTCGCGCTGCTGGCGCGCCTCGCCGCGGACCCGCGCCTCACGGAGCACCACCGCCTCGCGGCGGTGCGAGCGCACCTGCACGAGCGTCTCGGTGAGATCGACGAGGCGCGCGCCGCCTACCGCGCCGCCGCAGATCGGACCCGGAGCGACCGCGAGCGCGAGTACCTCCTCGGGAGGGCGGCGCGTCTCGGCTGAGCCCGCGCGCGGTGCTTCGAGGCGGGCGCCCGGGGCGGGAGCCGCGGTATCCTCGGTGCATGGACCGCTCCCTGCTCGAACAGCCGCTCGTCATGGCGACCGACCGCTTCGCGCCCGCGTGCACCGCGGACGAGGCGGCACGTCTGCGTCAGCTCTCCCCGGAGGCCTACTGGCTCGAGATCGCGAAGGAGCTCACGTGGGACCGCCCGCCGACCACCGCGCTCACCGGGACGCTCGGGGACTTCGAGTACTTCCCGGGCGCCACGATGAACGTGAGCGTCAACTGCCTCGACCGCTGGCCCGCCGAGCGCGTCGCGCTGCACTACGAGCGCGAGGACGGGCTCACGGAGACGTGGACCTTCGGACGCCTGACCGACGCGGTGGCGCGCTTCGCCGCGGCCCTCGAGGACCTCGGCGTCACCAAGGGTGACCGCGTCGCCATCTACGCGAGCAACATCCCCGAGTCGTTCATCGCCATCCACGCGTGCTACCGGATCGGCGCGATCTACTCGGTCATCTTCGCGGGGTTCAGCGCGTCGGCGGTGCGCGACCGCCTCGAGGACGCGCGGCCCAAGGTGGTGGTCGTCGCCGACGCAACGCTGCGCCGCGGTCGCGCCATCCCGCTGAAGACGACGTACGACGAGGCCGCCAAGGGCCTCGGCATCCCGCACGTGGTGGTCGCGCGGCGGGTCGACCACCGGCACCCGCTGCGCGACGGCGAGCACGACTTCGCGGAGCTCCTGGCGCGGACCACCCGCAAGGCGGCGCCGGTCTCCATCGAGGCCAACGACCCGGGCTTCATCATCTACACGTCGGGCACGACCTCGAAGCCGAAGGGCCTCGTGCACTCGGGCGTCGGCTTCCTGGTCGGCGTGTACGCGAACGTGAAGTGGTCGCTGCACCTCGAGCCGAGCGACGTCTACTGGTGCACGGCCGACGTCGGGTGGCTCACGTTCCCGATCTTCGCGCTGGTCGGCGGGCTCGCGCAGGGCGCGACGCACGTGATCTTCGAGGGCAGCATCGACACCCCAACCGCGGCGCGTCCCTACGAGCTCATCGCGAAGTACGCCGTGACGAAGATGTTCACCGCGCCGACCGCGCTCCGCATGATGCGGCGGGCCGGTGACCAGCTGCTCGAGGGCCACGACACGTCGCGCCTGTCGCTCGTCTCGCTGGTCGGCGAGCCGCTCGATCCGGACACGTGGTTCTGGACGCGTGACAAGCTGGGGCGCGGAGCGCTCTTCGTGAACAACACCTACGGCCAGACGGAGACGGGCAGCGCCTGGTCGAGCAGCATGGTCGGAGCCACGCCGACGCGCCCGGGAAGCTGCGGTCACACCCTCCCCGGCTACGTTCCGCGCGTGCTGCGGGACGACGGGTCGGAGGCGGACGTCGGAGAGCTCGGCGCCCTCACGCTCGCGCAGCCGTTCCCGTGCCTCGCCCGCACCGTGTGGGGCGATCACGAGCGTTACGTGGCGACGTATCTCGCGCAGTTCCCCGGCCACTACCTCGCCTCGGATGCGGCGCTGTTCGACCAGGACGGTCAGCTGTGGGTCACGGGCCGCATCGATGACGTCATCAACGTGGCCGGCCACCGGCTCGGCACGATGGAGCTCGAGGCGGCGCTGCTCACCCACGCGGCAGTCTCCGAGGCGGCGGTCGTCACGCGCGAGGACGAGGTGAAGGGCACCGTGCCCATTGCGTTCGTGGTGCCGCGCGCCGGCCATGCCGACAGCCCGGAGCTCCAGGCTGCGCTCGCCCAGGCGATCGTCGATGCGGTCGGCGCCATCGCGAGGCCGGCGCGCGTCGTGGTGGTGAGCACGGTGCCGCGCACGCGCAGCGGCAAGATCATGAGGCGCGTGCTCCGGGATCTCGTCGTTTCGGGGGTCGCGAGCGGTGACCTGACGAGCCTCGACAACCCCGATGCCATCGACGTCGTGAAGAAGCGCCTCGCCGAGCCGTGAGGGCGGCCGGGCGCGCTCAGCGCGTCTTCGCGCGGGAGCTCTTCTTCTTGGCGGGCGCCTTCGTCTTCGTCTTCGTCTTCGTGCCGCGCGCCAAGGAGGCGGTCTTCTTCTTGGCGGGCGCGCTCTTCTTCTTCGCGGCTGCCGTCTTCTTCTTCTTCAGCGGGGCGAGCATCGTGCCCCGGCACGTGGCGGCGCCGCAGCGGCACGCGAAGATCTTCTCGGCCTCGCGCGTCTTGTCGTCGGGATCGCGCGTCAGGTTGTAGTCGTAGTTCAGCTCCTCGCCGACCGCGATGTCCCGGATGGCCTCGACCATCGGCCGCTTGTCCTCGAGGACGACCTCGCAGTTGGGGTCGCACGAGTGGTTGATGAACCGCGAGTCGTTGCCGCCGACCGCGGCGTCGATGACGTGGCGCGAGTCGATCGTGAAGAGGAACGTGTGGTCGGGGTCGCTCGTCTTCTGCTCGTAGCGGCGGTCGGCCTCGGCGTTCGTGATGACCTCGCCGACGTACTCGCAGATGCGCTTGCCCTTCTTGATCGGGGCCGTCGCGAAGACGCCCGTGCCGTGCACCTTGGAGCGGCGCGCCTTGAAGATGGACGGCTTCGGGGACTTCTTGTTGGCGGTTTTCTTGGGCACGGGATCACCGCTATACCCCCGAACCGCGTCAGCGGAGAAGCGTCGTTTTGTCGGTGCAGGCCACGGCCGGGTTGTGGATGCCGTAGACGCTGTCCCACGCGGCGACGAGCTTCTTCATCGGGATGGCGTAGTAGCTGCCCCACGACATGACGATGACGACCTCGCGGTCGCCGGTCCCGCGGTGGCCCACCGCCGTGACCCAGTGCGACGAGAGACCCTCGGTGTTGAACCACATCATCACGGGGTGACCATTGTCGGTCTGATCGCGGAGGAACGCGGCGCCGTCCGCGGGGTGCTGCAGCGTGCACCCGAGCTCGGGGTGGAAGCGATCGAAGTACGACTCGATCTGCCGTCCCATCGTGCCGACGATCCAGTGGACGCCGGCCGCGTCCGCCTCCTCCGGCGTGACGTCGTCCCAGTAGAGGAGCAGCGCGTTCGCCACCGCGGTCGGCCCGCACTTGCCACGCTCGTCGAACATCCCCGTCGAGTCGGGCTGATCGTAGGGCTTCGGCATGCCCGCGGGCGTCGCGATGAGCCTCATGTCGCGATCGGCGAGCGGCGCGCTCTGCAGGCGGAGCGCGTCGCCGGCCTCGGCGCTCGCCGGCTCTGCTTCGTCGACGGGGGCCGCGCACGCCGAGGCCCCGAGGACCGTCATCACCGCACCGAGCAGCCAGGAACGCATGCGATCGCTCGAGCACGCGGCGTGCCGACGCCTGTCACCCGCGATTCTGCGGCAAATGCATCATCGAGCGGGCCGCCTGGTGCGGAATTATCCCACCTACATGGATCGTGCACCGGCGCCGCGGACTCTGCGCTAAGTGGCTGGCCCATGGGCGCACAGTGGAAGCAGGCTCACCGCGAGGTCGCGGCGAACGCCAAGGGACGCATCTTCACGAAGCTCGCGAAGGAGATCATGGTCGCGGCGCGGGCCGGCGCCGATCCCAGCATGAACCCGCGCTTGCGGATGGCGGTCGACGCCGCGAAGAAGGCGTCGATGACGAAGGACACGCTCGAGCGCGCCATCAAGAAGGGCGCGGGGCTCCTCGACGAGCCCGTCAACTACGAGACCGTCACCTACGAGGGCTTCGCTCCTCATCAGGTGCCCGTCATCGTCGAGTGCCTCACCGACAACCGGAACCGCACCTCGTCGAACGTGCGCGTGCTGTTCCGGAAGGGGCAGCTCGGTGCCCTCGGCTCCGTCTCGTGGGACTTCCACCGTGTCGGTCAGGTCGAGGCGTCGCCACCCGCCGGCGGTGCGGATCCCGACGAGGCCGCCATCGAGTGCGGAGCCCAGGACCTCGAGGCCGGCGAGGACGGGGGAACCCGCTTCTTCACCGAGGCCGGCGACGTCGATACCGTCAGCAAGGCGCTCGAGGCGCGGAAGTGGACCGTCACCTCGGCGCAGCTGATCTGGAAGCCGAAGAACCCGGTCACCCTCGACGACGCGCAGCGGTCGGAGGTGGTGAGCTTCCTGTCGGCGATCGACGAGGACGACGACGTCCAGAACATCTATGTGGGCCTGGCCTGAGGAGGTTCGTTAGTCTGGGAGGATGGCTATTTTTCGCTTTTCTCCGCTCCGCCTCTCCATCGCCGTCGTGACCCTCGTGGGGGGCATCGGTCTCCTCGCCGCCTGTAGCGACGACGACACCGACAACGCCGTGAACCCGCAAGACGGCGGCGCGGACTCGTCCCAGGCCGACGCCGCCCACCCCGACGCCGCGGCAGCCGACAGCGCGGTCGCCGATGCGGGCAACGACGCCGCCGACGCTGCGGACGCGACCGTCGCGGTGCGCTGCACGCAGGCCGAGTTCGACGCCACCGATCACACGATGACCAGCGGCGTCGACATCACGTTCCCGACCACCGCCGCGCCTGCCCAGTACGGCCAGCACTGCGCGAAGGTGAAGGTCGGCCAGCACGTCGGCTTCTACGGTGACTTCAGCATGCACCCGCTCGAGCCGAACGGCGGCGACACCCCGACCTTCATCACGGCGAAGTCGACGGGCACCACCCTCGACCTGACCGCCACCGCGGTCGGCACGTACGGCTTCCAGTGCAGCAGCCATCCGGGAACGATGTTCGGCGCGGTGCAGGTCGTCCCCTGACCTCCGGCGTCACGTCTCGGCGGTGATCCCGGCGCGGTAACCGGCGAGCAGGGCGCCCAGGGTGTCGACGAGCACGGGCTTCACGAGGTGGGCGTCGAAGCCCGCCTCGCGCGTGCGAGCCCGATCGGCATCCTGCCCGTAGCCGGTGACCGCGACGAGCTTGAGGACGTCGCCGCCCGGCGCGCTGCGAAGGCGGCCGGCGAGCTCGTAGCCGGTCATCACCGGGAGACCGATGTCGAGGAGCGCGACGTCCGGCGCGTAGCTCTCGTGGAGGCGCAGCGCCGCCGCGCCGTCGTACGCGACGCGGGTATCGTAGCCGAGCATCGCGAGAGCCTCGGCGAGTAGCTCCGCGGCGTCCTCGTTGTCGTCGACGACGAGGACGCGGATCTTGCGTGCGCCGTCCTCCGGGGGCGTCGTCACCGGAGAGGCATCCTTCACGGGCACGACCGCATCCGAGGCGGGCAGCTCGATCGTGAAGGTGCTCCCGTGGCCGGGTCCGTCGCTCTCGACGCGAACCGATCCGCCGTGCTGGACGACGAGGTTCGAGACGATCGCGAGACCGAGCCCGAGGCCGCCCTGCGCGCGGTCCAGCGCCTGCTCCTCCTGCGCGAACGGCTCGAACACGCGCGGAAGCATGTCGGGCGCGATGCCGATGCCACTGTCCTTGACCGAGAGGAGCACGCGATCACCCGCACGGTGGGCGGCCACCCGGATCCGCCCGCCCGGCTCCGTGTACTTCGCGGCGTTGGTGAGCAGGTTCGAGATCACCTGCGCGAGCCGCGAGGGGTCGCCGTCGACGACGAGCCCGGCGCCCGGCACGTCGACCTCGAGATGGTGTCGCCGCTCCTCGACCAGCGGGCTCGCCGCCTCGATGGCGACGGTCACGAGGTCCATCATCTCGACGGGCTGCCGCTTGAGCGAGACCTTCCCGCGCGTGATGCGTGACACGTCGAGCAGATCGTCGACGAGGCGGCGGATCTGCTCGACCTGGTGCTCGATGACCGTGCGCTCCTTGGCATTGGCGGCGTCGCCGCGGAGGCGCATCAGCTCGAGGGCGGTCGCGATCGGCGCGAGCGGGTTGCGGAGCTCGTGGCCGAGCATCGCGAAGAACTCGTCCTTCGCGCGGTTCGCGGCCTCGGCGTCGCGTCGGGCTCGCGCGAGCTCCGTCACGTCGAACACCACCACGATGATGGTCTCGGTCGCGCCGTCCTCGCCGGGAACGGGCTCGTACACGAAGTCGAAGAACCCCTCGCGCGTCGTGCCGTCACCCCCGTCGAGGACGATTCGCACGGCGTGTCCGACGAACGGCTCGCCGGTCCGATAAACCCGCTCGACGAGCTCGAAGATGCCCTGGCCGGTGATGTCCGGCAGGGCCTCGCGCAGGGTCAGGTTCAGCAGCGGGCGGTTGCCGGTGAGCGCGTGGTATTGCGGGTTCGCCACCTCGAAGACGTGCTCGGGCCCGCGGAGCACCGCGATGCCGACCGGCGCGTGCTCGAACAGCATGGCGACGCGGCGGGCGTTCGCCTCCTTGACCGCCTCCGCCTCGCGCCGGGCGTTCGCCTCGCGGACCCGCCACTCGGCCTCGAGCGCGTCGCGCCGGACCGCCGCGAGGCTGCTGCCCACCTCCCGCGCGACCTCGTCGAAGAAGGCCCGGTAGCTCGCGTCGAACCGCAGCCGCGGGCTGATCCCGAACAGCACCACGCCGGTGGCGGCGTCCCCGGAGGCGCGCCGCAACACGCCGACGTACGCCCGCCGGATGGGCTCGGGCCACGGCCCCGCGGCGAGGTCGATGGCCACCTCGCGGGCCGCGCCGCTCGCGAAGGCCTCGTGCAGGTCGGACGCCACCGAGGCGAGCTCGGCACCGCCTGCCGATCCGGCGCGGAGACCTCCCGAGCCGAAGGCGTCCAGCCGTTCCTCGGCCTCGTTCCAGAGGTAGATCGCGAAGGCGGGAACGTCGGCGGGATTCGCGGAGAGCGCCGCGGCCGCCCGCGGGAGAACGTCGTCGCCTTGCGCGCCGCTCAGGAGCCGCAGGGTCTCGGTGCGTCGGTCGCGGAGCACCGCGCCCGTGTGCTCCGTCACCGGCTGGAAGATGCCTGCGATACGGCCCTCGTCGTCCCGCACGGGACTGAAGGAGAACGAGAAGTACGCCTCCTCGAGGAAGCCGTGACGTGCGACCCAGATCGGCGCTCCAGGCGTGATCTCGACCACCCCACCACCTAGCACCTTCCGCATCTCCGGGTGGAGAACCGAATAGGTCTCCGGCCACGCGTCGCGATAGCTGCGCCCGAAGAACTCCGGGTGCCGCGGGCCCATGATGACGGCATAGCCGTCGTTGTAGATCTGGGTCAGCTCCGGCCCCCAGAACACGATGGCCGGGGTCGGCATCTCCAGGATCACGCGCACCAGGCCGACGAGGCTCTTCGGCCACGACGCGATATCGCCCAGCGGCGTCTCGCGCCAGTCGACGGCGCGGACGAAGTCCCAGTCGATGCGAGCCATGCTTCGCCGCGCAGTCTACCTCAGAACGTGCCGATCACGCGCAGCCCGGCGCCATCGGTGGATATCGCCGGTGCGACATGCGGAGCGTCGCGCACGTCGGACTTCGAGGCGAACAGATACCAGCCGAGCGCGAAGGCGGTGGCACCTGCGCCGACCGCCAGCGAAGCGACGAACGGCCCCTGCACGTCGGCAGAGGTCTGCGCCGCCGAGCGAGCGGTGCGGCACGTCGCAGCGATCGTGGCGTCGAACGCTCCTCCGCACGCGGTCAGGGACTTGCCATTCCGGGCGAGCGCATCGGTCGCCGTCTCGAGGTTGCGGTCGGCGTTCGTGCCCATCCCGGCGAGGACGATCGCGGTGGTGAGCGCGGCGACGCCCACCGCCCCGGCGAGATGCACCGGCAGCATCGACTCTGGCGGCGAGAGCAGCCCTGGCGCAGCAGGTCGCGGTGCAGGCTTCTCGGGTACCGCGTCCGGAGCCTCTGCGACGGCGGGCGGCGACGACGTGGCGGCGGCGCGCGCGGTCCCGAGCCTCACCTTCGCGAGGGAGCGGACCTTCACGTCGACCGCCTCGGTCCTCGTACCTGCCGCGGTGGTCGCGGTGACCTCGTGCCGCCCCGGGAGCACGTCGATCGGCGCCGCGAGCGGGGCGCGTCCCGCGGGCTCCCCGTCGACGGCGATCTCGGCCCCGTCGGGCGCGGCGATCTCGAGGGCGCCGAGCGTGCTCCTCGCGTCGGCGATCCCCTTCGCGGCGCGCGCGCTCTGCTCGGCGGTGGGGCCACGCGCCTCCTTCGTGAACTGCTCGAGATAGCGGAGCGCCTCGAGGGGCCGCCGCAGCTTGATCGTCGTGAGCCCCAGGACGAGCAACACCGCCGGATCCTTGGTCAGCGCGTACGCCTGGAGGAAGGCCGCCTGCGCCTTGTCGTATCGCTTCTTCGAATACAGGCGAAGCCCCTCGGCGATGCGCGCGCGCGCCGCCTCCGTCACGGCAGGGTCTCGCGCCAGCGAAGTGGGCGCGGTCGGCGCGGCCTGCGCGGCGACCGGCACGAGGAGCGAGAGCGCCGTCACGAGCGCCAGGATGCGAGTCCGTCCGCTCATCAGAACGAGAACCTCGTCGTCAGGTAAGCAGTGCTGTTGCGGCGGTAGTATTCACCGAACGAGCCGCTCGCGCCGCCCATGGCCATGACGCCGGCCCGGACCGTGAATCCCGGCGACTGATAGCCGATCTCCGGGCGAATCGAGTACCAGAACGGCTCGATACCGATGTTCGATCGCAGCTCGAAGATGCCGCTCGAATCGAAGAAGCCATACCGCACGAGCGCGGCCATGCTCAGGTTGTTGTCACCATACCAGAGCACGGTGCTCTGCGTCGCGGGCACCAGCGCCGGTACGTAGCGGACCTCGGGCCCGAGCACCTGCATCGCCCACAGCTCCACGCCGACCACGCGGTCGAGGCTCCCGGTCTGGTACTCGGCCCCGATCACCTCCTGGACCACCGGATGGATCACCGAGTCGAGCGACCCGGCCGAGAAGAACGTCTTCGCGGAGTCGTACGCGACGTCGGTGCGCAGGACGAACGGCCCCACCGTCGTCTGGGCGTCCATGCCCACGTGGTTGCGACGTCGATAGCTGACGATGACCGGCCCCCCCACCGCCTTGGTGGAGGCGCGAGTCTGGTTGAGGAGCGCCTCGAAGACGCCGCCATTCAGCTGATCGCTGGAGGTGGTCTCGAGCTTCTGCTGGAACGACGGATCGACGTAGACCGCGGGCTGCCGGTCGAACCCGGAGAGCACGTACCAGGAGAGATCGACGCTCGCGACGTGCGTCTTGAGCGAGCCGCCGATCGAGGCGTTCGCGGGATTCGAGCCGGAGACGGCGCCGCCCGACAGCGTGTCCTGGAGGCTTCCGATCTCGCTCCGGTTCAGCCCCTGGGAGAGCGTGCCGAAGAGGCGACGGTACGAGCGTGGGGCGTCCGGCTGGATGATCGCCCAGGTCGTGCCGTAGAGGTCGAAGCGGTCACTCGGCACGAAGGGCTCGAGCACGACGCTGAGCACGCCGAGCGACGAGAGGTCGACGTCGGCCCGCACCGCGGGCGTCGGCAATTCGAGCATCTCGGTGTCGAAGAGGAACGGGTTGCGGACGTCACGACCGTTCAGGACGTCGTTCGGCGCGTACGCATCGGAGTTGCCCCACGCGATGCGCTGCTGGCCGATGCGGAGGTCGAGCCGACCGAGCGAAAAGCCGACGTAGAGCTCGCGCAGGATCGGGTCGAGCTTGCCGAGGTCGACCGCGGTGGTCGGCGCGCCGCTGCTCGCCTCGTTGGTCGTGTTCCACGCCGACAGGGACAGCGAGCCGGACGCGACCGCGGTGAACCACGCGGCGTGCGCGTACCTGAGATCCAGGTAGAGGTGCTGCTCGGCGAACGCGCGATCGTAGGGGACGCGCTCCTGGGGGGCGGCGCCCTTCGGGTCGTCGGGGATCGGGTACAGGCCGGCTCCCGCGGTGAGCCGGGTGAAGCCGCGGAACTCGAGCTTGTCGGGGCGCGCGGGCTCGGCGGGCTTCGTCGCTCCGGGCGCGGCGGTGCCGAGCGACTGCGCGAGGTCGGGCTCGGCCGAGAGATCGATCGTCTGATCGCCGCTCTCCTCCTCTTCGCCAGCCGGCGCGCCCGCGTCTGCTGCGCGGGGCGGTTGCTGCGCCGCGGCCGCCGCTGGCCGGGCGAGCAGCCCCACCAGCACGACGATCGTGTAGACTGCGCGGAGCAGCGAAGGCGACGTGCGATGTCCCAGCCCGAACGAGCCTATATCGCCCTTCGCCACGTGAAGAAGACCTTTCGGTCGGGGTCGGGCGGCATCGCCACCGTGCTGCACGACGTCACCACCACGTTCGAGCGCGGTAGCTTCACCGCCGTCACCGGGCCTTCGGGCTGCGGGAAGAGCACGTTGCTGGCCCTGCTCGGCGCGCTCGACGTGCCCGATGCGGGCAGCATCGAGGTGGGCGGGCTCGACCTCGCCCGCGCCAGCCAGAAGGCGCTCTCCGCCTTCCGCCGCACGCAGGTCGGGTTCGTCTTCCAGTCCTACAACCTCCTGCGGTCGCTGAGCGCCGTCGAGAACGTGGAGGCGACGCTCCAGGGCACCGAGCTCAGCGCGCGGGAGCGACGGAACCGCGCGCTCGAGACCCTCGCCGCGGTCGGGCTCCCCGACGTCGCCGCCAAGCTCCCGCACCAGCTGTCGGGCGGTCAGCAACAGCGCGTCGCGATCGCGCGGGCCATCGCGCGTCGCCCCGCCCTGCTCCTCGCCGACGAGCCCACCGGAAGCCTCGACCGCGAGAGCGGCGCGCGCGTGTTCGCGTGCCTCACCGAGCTGCAGCGCTCCCTGGCGGTCACCACCATCATGGTCACGCACGACGCGGCGCTCGCGGCCGCCGCCGACCGCATCGTGCGCATGCAGGACGGCGCGATCGCAGCCGAGACGGCGCGCTCGTCGTGACCACCGACGCGATCATCGTCGCCGAGGGCGTCGAGAAGGCGCTCGCCTCCGGGGACGTCACGACCCCCGTGCTCCGCGGCGTCACCCTCACCATCGCACGCGGCAGCTTCACTGCCATCGTGGGCCCCTCGGGCTGTGGCAAGACCACGTTCCTCAGCATGCTCGGCGCGCTCGACCGCCCCGACCGCGGAACGCTCCTGGTCGACGGCACCGACCTCGTCACGGCCCGGGGCGCGGCGCTCGACGGATACCGTAGGACCATCGGCCTCGTCCTCCAGTTCTGGAACCTCATGCCGACGCTCACCGCGCTCGAGAACGTGGAGACGGGCCTCGAGCTCTCGCCGCTGTCGCCCGCGGCACGGCGCGAACGTGCCGCCGAGTACCTCGACCGGGTCGGGCTCGCCGCCGCCCGTGACAAGTTCCCGGCGCAGCTCTCGGGCGGCATGCAGCAGCGCGTCGCCGTGGCGCGGGCGCTCGCGCGTCAGCCGCGACTCCTGCTCGCCGACGAGCCGACGGGAAGCCTCGACCGCGAGAGCGGGCTGCTGGTGTTCGAGCTCATCGAACGCCTCGTCCGGGAGCAAGCCATCACCTGCGTGATGGTCACCCACGACCCGGAGCTCGCCGCGCGCACCGGCAACGTCATCACGCTGGTGGACGGCCGCGTGGCTACGGCTTCTCCAGGCTCGCGAGCGTGAGCTGGTCGAGCGGCACCTCGCGCGGCTGGATCTTCTCGATGGCGATCTCGGTGGTGCGACCGGAGGACTGGTCGGTCATCACCGAGCGCGTGATCGACCACTTGCCGTCGCGCTTCTGGAGCTCCTTGGCGACGAGCACGCGGGCCGCTGCGCCGCTCTGATCGAACATGACCCACTTGAGGGGGATCAGGTTGTCCTTGCGGACCCAGATCTCGACGCGCTTGTACGGCGCCTCCTTGACCGTGGAGTCGACCCGCAGGTGATAACAAGGAAACTTGCCGATGTTCTCGTCGGCATCGAGCACCGGCGTGCCATTCCGGATGTCCTTCCGGTCCATGTCGGCATACGTGAAGTCGGTGCCCATGAACTTCTCGTTGCGATTGCCGGCGGCGACGCGGCGTGACCGCTTGAGGTCCGGCATCCACACCGTGCGCTCGTCGTCACCGTCGTTCTTCTGGACGAGGAGGAACTTCATGCCGGCCACGTCAGCCGGGGCGCTGAAGCGGAGCATGCTCTTCGCGAGCGGCGGCGCATAACGTCGGGATTTGGCCTCGAAGGCGAGCTCCCGCTTCTGGCCATTCTTCTCGGTGACGGTCACGCGCGCCGTCGCCTCGATCCCGTCCCGCCCCCACGAGTCGGCGTCGATCGCCTTCTCGACGATCTCGCGCGCGGACAGCCGCCCCGCCTCGGCCGACGCGTCGGTCGACACGAAGCTGGGCGCCGAGAAGGCAGCCATGACGGTGAGGGCGGAGAGCAGAGCGGATCGCGTTCGCATGGAGTTTCCTCGCGGTTCGGGTGAGGCGAAAGTCGGTAATCGGGAGAGGACGAGGCTCAGGGAGGACAGCCGGGCGCGCCGGTGCTCTTGCCGTCCTGCTGGCACGGGGCACACGTGTGGTCCTTCGGGCAGTTGCCGCGGTCGAGCACGAGCTCGCTCGCGAATCCGAAGTCGAGACAGTCGCTGAGGCAGACGCCGGAGTACTTGCTGCCGAAGGTCGGGTCGCCGATGCACGCCTGGGGCGTGAAGCCGGCGGTCAGGTTCTCGGTCGGGACGCAGAGCGCGTTCTGGCAGCCATGGCCCTCGAGGACCGATTGCATGGAGGCCGGGATGGAGCCCTGCGGGACGCACTTACCGACGAGGCCCGCCGACATCCCGCAGCAGCCCGGGAACGTCACCGGCGGGCTCTTCGGACCGGGGTCGCACGACGTCTTGCACGCGCCGGTCTCGGTGCCGTCGACCGGGCTCGAGCACGGGACGCAGCGCTCGGTGGCGTCGCACGAGGCGACCGGAAGGAGCGTCTGCGCCGCCACCGACGGGAGCGCCGCGCTCTGGCAACGACCCTCGGCGCCGCCGATCGAGGTGCAGGTCGCGGGGATGAAGCGGCCGCCGGCGGCGATGAGCTTGTCGGGCACGCAGAACCCGCCGGTGCACGAGGCGAGCTTCGCGGTGAGGTCCGCCGGCGTCAGGTGCGCGGGCAGGCAGTGGGCGCCGCTCGCTGCGCCCCCGCAGGCCGGCAGGGTGCCCGGATCGAGGACCGGCGCTCCCACGTGCGGGCACGTGAGATCGGGTGCCGGCGCGGCGCCGTCTCCGCCCACGCCGCCATCGGGGGCGCAGGTGTCCGCTTCGCCGATCGCGCAAGCACCGGTGACGGTGCCGTCGTTCGGGTTCACGCAAGGCGCGCAGCGCTCGCCCGCCGCGCACGAGGCCTGCGGGAGCACGTCGGCGTTCTCGGCGACCTGCGGGACGCACGTGCTGAGACAGACGCCCGCCGCGCCGTTGAGCGACGCGCAGGCCGCCGGTTTCGCGCCGCCCGACTGGATGAGCGTGTCGGGGAGACAGTAGCCGCCGCCGCACGAGGCGAACGATGCGCGCGAGCCTGCCGGCACCTTCGCTTCCGGCACGCAGTGGGCGCCCCCGCAGGCCGGTGCGCACGCGGGGAGCGAGCTCGGGTCGGCGAGCTTCTCCCGCGCGCTCGGGGCGGCGCACGTGCTCGCCCCGGCCGGAGCTGCACCCGGCGCGGTGCTCGCTGCGCCCGCGTAGCCGAAGGCCGCGTCGGTTCCCGCATTGCAGCCCGCGACCGCGGCGAGGATCGCCGCCGAGGTGGCAGCCAGGACGACGAGAGAGGCGCGGCGCATGTCGGGAGCAGCGAGTGCACCGCGGATGCCAGGCCTCGGCACGCACGGGGAGCCGCAAATCGCCGGCGATCGCGCGGGGTGTGCAGCGGCGCTTCTCAGGCCCGGATCCACCACCACCCGCTCGATCCTGTCGAGATCAGGGGACGCCGACGATCCGGCGCGAATGTAGGCGAGGCTTCAGCCGACCCCGCGCGCGCAGAGCACGGCGCGGAGGTCGATACGCAGGATCTGCCTCACCGCGAGCGCCGAGGCGATGGCGAGGCACGCCAGCGTGGGGACGGCGACGGTCAGCACGTCGCCCACGCGGTAGGCGGTCGGCAGCGGGAACAGCGTGCGCGACAGGACGTGCAGCAGGTACGCGTCGAGCGCCAGCCAGCCGAGGAGCGCCGCGACCAGGCCGAACATCCCGAGCAGCCCGATCTCGGTGAACACGACGCGGACGATCGCGGCGCGCCCGTAGCCCATCGCCCGGAGGGTCGCGTACTCGGTGTCACGCTCGAGGACGAGCACCGCGAGGACGCTGAGCACCGCCGCGAGCGCGAAGATCATGCCCACCACGAGGAAGGGGAAGATCGCCGAGCGCTGCTCGAGCACCATGCGCTGCATCGTCCTCATCGCCGCGTCGCGCGACTGGAGGCCCATGACCATCTCCTCGCGGAGGAGCGCTGCCTCGGGCGTGGTGGGCGCGGGCGGCGGCGGCGGCGCGGCCGCTCCGGCGTCGCTGTCGAAGTCGATCTCCTCGGCGCCCTCCGGCCGCGGGCCGGCTTCGGGCAGGAGCGGCGGCGGCGCGGCGCGCTCCGACATCGGACCGTACACGACGAACATTCCCGAGACCTTGTCGCCGAGCTCGAGCAGCCGCTGCGCGGTGCGCTTCGGCACGTGGACCGTCGAGGCCGACGCGTCGTGGACGAGCCCGACCACCGTGAGCTCGAGGGAGGGGCCGCGGGCCGAGGCGACGCGCACCTTCTCGCCGATCGCGAGCGGGCGCTCGTCGCGCACGAGGCTCTCGTTGACGATGATCTCGAGCGCGTCGTCGCCGGTGAGGTCGCGCCCTGCGGTCAGGTCGCGCCCGTCGAGCGTGCCCGCCACGTCGACGCCGCGCACGCGGACCTCCTGCGGGCCATTGCCGGCGCGCGCCAGCGTGGCCCGACCCTGCACGAAGGTCTCCGTGGCGTGGAGGCCCGGCGTCGACAGGAGCCCGACGAGCGACGGCGGCTCGAGCGGCACGCGGAAGCTCACCGTCGCATCCCACTGGATCCGGGCCGCGGTGCGCGCGCTCCACAGCTGCCAGGACGAGTTGATCGTGAGGAGCGTGGCCGGCGCGGCGATGCCCGCGCCGAGGAGGAGCACGATCGCGCCGGAGAGGCGGAGGCGGCGGACCACGTTCCGGATCGCGTAGCGGGTCGTCGCCCGGGCGTGGCCGAGCAGCGCCTCGAGCGGGCGCGGCAGCCCGCGGAACGACACCTCCGTGCCGCCACGCATCGCGAGCGCGGGGCTCATGCGCAGGATCGAGGCGAGCGGAACGACCACGCCGACGAGTGTGGTGAGCACCGCGAAGGCCGCCACCGCGGCGAGGGTCCCCTGCGGCACGACGATGGCCGGCGTGGCGACGCCCATGCTGCGGGCCTGCGCGATCGCGTTCGACCCGCCGAAGACCGGCGCCAGCCAGAGGCCGGCCCCCGCCCCGAGCACCGCCGGAACCAGGCCCACGAGCAGGTACGCGATCACGAACTGGAAGGGCGGAAAGCCCACCGCGAGCAGCGCCCCGATCTCGCGCCGCTGGCTCTCGACCACGCGCATGACGAGCACGTAGGCGACGATCGCGCCGAGGAGACCGACCACCAGCGCGAGGATCGGCGTGAGCACGCGCGGCGAGCGGAGGAGCTCCTCGTGCAGCCGGTAGCCGATGTTGGAGCGGCGCGGCACGATCTCCTCGATGGTGAGCCCCTTGAGGGCGGCCACGATGGCGCGGCGCGTGGCCTCCTCGTCGGCGCCGGGCTGGTACGTGAAGAGGAGCTCGTTGTAGAGATGGTCGACGAACAGCTCGTCGAGCTTCGCGCGCGGCGCGTACACGATGCCCATCGAGCCCTTCGCCGGCATCAAGAACCGCGGGTCGACCGCCGGCGCCAGGTACTCCGGGCTCATGCCGATGCCGGCGATCGTGAAGCGCGTCGCGAAGCGGTGCGGATTGACCACGAGCGGGTCGCCCAGGTGGAGCCCGCGCACCTCGGCGAAGCTGCCGTCGATGATCGCGCCGCTCGGCGACGCCGGATCGAGCGGCCGCCCCTCGAGAACCGCGAGGTCGTTCACCTCCTGCTGCCCGGGATCGAGGTACACGACCACCACCGGCCACGGGACCGCAGCCTCGCCCTGATCCTCGATCGTGCCGCGCGTCGTGTAGCGACGTGACACGCCGCGTACGCCCCGGATCGTGCGGAGCCGGTCGAGCGGCGGCAGCTCGGTGTCGGCGGCCGGGACGATCCCCACCGCCAGGTCGGCGAAGCGGAGCTGCTCGTAGTACGCATCACGGCTCGCCGTGAAGCTGTGGGTCATGACGTACGCGCCGCCGATGGTCATCGTCTGCAGCGCGAGGACGAGCGCCAGCAGGCCCAGACGGACGCGCACCCGCCACAGCTCGCGGAGCGCCATGCGCAGAACGATCGTCACGTCAGGGCCACCGCCACGCCGCGGGATACTAGCGCGAAGCGGCCTTCAGCGTCTCCAGCACGCGGCGCATCCGCTCGGTGCCCTGCGCGATGACGTGCTCGAAGCCGATGCTGCGCGCCATCGCCAGCGCGGCCGGGGACCCGAACGACGCGACGAAGTGGGTGCGCGTCGCCGCGCCGTCGGCGGTCAGGCTGAGCACGTGCCGCACGCGAAGCTGCCCGTGCAGCGGCGTATCCTCGGTCACGGTCTCCCACGCGAGGCGGCGCGGCGCATCGACCTCGACGAAGCGGAACGTCAGCGCGACCTCTTGGCCGTCGGGCGTCTTCATGACGTGCTTCCACAGGCCGCCGGGCCGCACGTCCATCTCGCACAGCGGATTCTCGAAGCCATGGCCGCCGTACCAGTTCTTCACGTGCGCGGGGTCGGTGAACGCCTCCCACACGAGGGCGAGCGGCGCGTCGAGCCGGCCCTCGATGACCACCTGGTTCTCGGTCTCGCGGGTGACGGGTGCTGCGTTCATCGTTTCTTTCCTTTTCTCGGCGCCGGCGGCGCCTGCGTGGCGTTCTGCGTCTGCAAGTCCTTCAGGTAATCGTTCAGGCCGGCGAAGCTGCGCTCCCAGAAGCGGCGGTACTCCTCCAGCCATTCTGCTGCGTCGCGCAGCGGAGCCCCTTCGAGGCGACACGGACGCCACTGCGCGTCGCGCCCGCGCGTCACGAGCCCGGCGCTCTCGAGCACCTTGATGTGCTTGGAGACCGCGGCGAACGTCATCGCATGTGGCTCCGCGAGCTGGGTGACCGTGGCCTCACCCCGGGCGAGCTGCGCGAGCAGGCTCCGGCGCGTGGGGTCGGCGAGAGCGTGGAACGTCCTGTCGAGTGTCTGCGTCATTCAACCGAATGGTTTAATACGTCGCGAGGCCATCCCGGTCAATGCCAAAGAATGGGCTTGCGATCGTATAAGCGTCGACTAATATGACGCCCATGAAGACGGATGTTCTCTCGTTCCTCGGTGCCGCTGCCCGCAGCGCCGATCCCGGGATGCGCGACGGTGTCCCGGTGCGCATCGTCCGCGCCTCGCGAAGCTACGCCACGGTGCGCGCCGACCTGTGGGAGGCGATCACCACGAAGGAGCGCATCCCGCGCTGGCTGATGCCGGTCGAAGGCACGCTCGAGAAGGGCGGGCGCTATTCGCTCGTCGGGAACGCGAGCGGCACCATCCTGGCCTGCGAGCCGCCGTCCCGCCTCGAGGTGACGTGGGAGTACGCCGGCAACGTGAGCTGGGTGAAGGTCGACCTCCACGACGAACCGGCGGGCGGCACGCGTCTCGAGCTGCAGCACCTCGTGCCCCTCGACGACCCGAAGCTGACGGAGTTCGGGCCCGGAGCGATGGGCGTCGGCTGGGATCTCATGCTCTTCGGGCTCGAAGGTCACGTCGCAGGTGGCGGCACGCCGACGCCCGAGGAAGGCATGGCCTGGATGGGCTCGGAAGAGGGCCGCACGTTCGTCCGCACGAGCAGCCAGGCCTGGGGCGTCGCCGACGCTGCCGCCGGCACCGCGGCGGGGGACGCGTCGGCGCTCGCCGGAAAGACCGCGGCCGCGTACGGCGCCGGGTGAGCAGCGCGTTCGACGTGCTCGGCGATCCGGTGCGTCGCCGGATCCTCGAGCTGCTCGCGAGCGGCGAGCACGCATCCGGCGACATCGTCGTCGTCGTGCAGCAGGAGTTCGGCATCTCGCAGCCCGCGGTCTCCCAGCACCTCCGGGTCCTCCGCGACAGCGGGTTCGCGACGGTGCGGGCCGACGGGCCGCGGCGCCTCTACAGCGTCGACCCCTCGCCGCTCCGCGAGGTCGACGCGTGGCTGGATCGCTTCCGCGTGTTCTGGGAGCACAAGCTCGACGCGCTGGCCGTCGAGGTCGCCCGCGGCAAGCGCGCGAAACGAACGAAGCGGTGACCGGTCAGCGCCCGGCGCGACGCCGCCGCCAACCGAGGAACGCGGCGAAGAGGGCATTCGGCAGGACGACGAGCAGCGCAACGATCCACCCGGACGTTCCGAGGAGCCATGCGCGCATCCGCCACACGGGACCGGTGATGAGGCCCGCGCCCCTCGCCGGCGGGAACTCGTAGCGGCCCACGCGGACCTTGCCCTCGAGCCGGACGCCCTTGCCGCCGTCGAGCTCGGGCAGCGTGATCTCGTAGCGGCAGGTGCCGAACGCGAGCCCGGTGATCTCCGCGATCTGCTCGTGGTTCTCGTCGTCGGGCGCGTCGTCGAGCCTCGCGGTCGCCGTGCAGATGTCCGGCGTGAGGCTCCGCGCGCGCGTGAGAGCGTCCTGGCTGCACACCGTGACGTTGCCGGGTCCGGTGACCTGCGCAACCGCATACGTGGAGCCACCCTCGAAGACGCGCGTGTCGTCGGCCCTGACGAGGTGCGCCTCGGTCAGGGTCGCGCGGTCCACGACGTCGACATCGATCCGCGACGCGTCCACCTTCGAGGTGAGCGAGATGCGCGCATCGCGGCTTGGCAAGCGGTAGCGATAGAAGCCCCCCGCCTGCGGTTGCGCGACGAGCTCGACGTCGGCCGGGGGCTCGATGGTCACCGGGGCGTAGCCGTAGCCCACGACCGGCCGCGCGTCGGCGGTCTGGAGCGCGTGGTACACGTCGACGGTCGCGCCGCGGACGTAGATGGCCCGGGGCTCGCTCGTGCAGGCGTGCTCGAGGCGGTGGGTCTCCGGCTTCTGCACGTGGAAGAACATGCGGTCGGTCAGCTCGCGGCCCTGCTCGTCGCGCGCGGTCAGCGTGATCTCCGCGACCCCGGGCACGCCGCCGGTGAGGACGACGGTGGTGTCGTCCTTCAGCGCGGTGGTCAGCACCGACGGCTTCGACGAGGACGCCCGGATGACGACCAGCTTCGTCTCCGTGCCGTTCGCGAAGGCCACGACGTCGAGCTTCGCGCCCGGCGCGATCGGCTTCACGAAGTTCACGAAGTCGGCGCCGGCCGCATAGGCGAACGTGAGCTTCCCGTCGTACGCGGTCGACGTCGCGTAGCAGCCGGGCGTGAGCAGGGCGAGCGCCAGGGCCCCGGCGGTGACGAGCGCGGTCGCGACGGGTGCGTGCTTCACGGGTCCGAGCGTAGCATCGGGCGCCGGCGTGAGGCGGCCGGGGAAGCTCAGTCGAAGACGCCGTTCGCCACCGCGGTCTCCACCACGTGGCGGAGGCCCTCGTGGCCCTTCCCCACGCCCTCGCGCAGCTCGTCGCCGCCGAACACCGCGCGCGCGAGCGCCTGCCCCTCCGCCGCATCGGCACACGCTGCCCGCAGCGCAGCGACGATGCGCTCGTAGCTCGCGGGCAACAGGTTGCGGCGCACGGCGATGACGTCGGTGGGGATGGGGCCGTACGTCCCGAGCACGCGCACGTCGAGGCCATCGACGAGCGACCACGCGCCCTCGAGCACCGCGGCTCCGTCCTCGGGGGTACGCGCGAAGGTCGCGGCGACGTCGCACGCGCCGCTCTTGAGGGCCAGCATCGTGTCGCGGTGCGTGCCGTGGAACGTCTCGCTCGCGAACGCCGTTGCCGGGTCGATGCCCGCCTTCAGCAGCTCGAGGCGCGGCACCACGTACCCGGCCGCGCTCCACGGGTCGACCCACCCGGCGCGCGCCCCGGCAAGCTGCGTGGCCTCCAGCGCCGTGACGCGCGACCCGGCGAGCGTGACGAGGGCCGCCGAGTAGCTCGTGCGCCCGCGCCGGACGATGCTGCCGATCGGTGTGACCCCCTCGGCCACCCACGCGTAGGCGACGGGCGGGAGCCACGCGACGTCGGTGCTCCCGTCACGCACGCTGCCCATCAGCTCCTTGTAGTCGGCGGCATTGCGGCGCTCGAGGTCGACGCCGGCGTGGGCGCGCAGCCAGTCGGCGAGGGCGTCGAACGGGCCGCTCGCGTCGGCCCCGGGCGCGGGCGACGCGACGAGGCCGAACACGAGGCGTTCATGGGCGGTCGTTGTCATCGGCACGGCGATGGTAGCCCGCCGGGCGGCGCTGGGCTCACGTCTCTTGCAGGCGCGCCCCGGAGCGCGCCGATCCGGGGCACATCTTCTCGTAAAGGCCGCGGAGAAGGCCACGCGGATCGGTCGCCGCCTTGGCGGCGTCGTAATTGGCCTTGTTCCACGTCTTCCAGAAGCTCGCCTCGTCGTAGTAATTGTGCGCGATGAGCGTCTTGATGCCGGCCACGTTGGGAAGCTCGTCCTCGATCTCCTTGTAAAGGTTCCGCCCCGGCGGCTGGGCAAGCCCGTAGAGCGCGATGTCCACGAACATCGAAGGATCCTTCAGACCATCGAAGTAGCCGTCGGCCACCCAGTCGTACGTCCGCGGCAGCCGGTAGGGCACGCACCAGAGCGGATAGTGGCCAATCGAGCCGCGGTACCAGTCGAGGAACTTCTCGAGGTTCTCGAGGGGCAGGAACATGTCGAGCGTGACGTCGGGCGTCCCGCGGAGGAACCACTTGTGCCCCCACTCGGCGAGCTGCAGCACGCGCGTCGAGGAGAGCAGCTTTCCGAGCAGGAGCCGCCCCATGAACGACCGCGGCGTCGGGTTGGTCACGCCGCGGTCGTAACGAAAGAAGTAATCCTTCGTCCGGAAGTAGTCCTCGCGGCGGTTCCGCGTCGTCCGGTAATAGACCTTCACCCAGTCGTACCGGTGGGTGTAGGGCGCGTGGTCGACGAACCGCCCGAGCGACAGGACGAAGTTTCCCTCGGCGTGGAGGATGCCGTCCATGAAGTCGAGCGTCTCGTCCGCGGCGTGGCGACGGATCGCGGCGACGTACTCGGACATCGTCCGGTGGCGCTCGTACTCGACCTTCACGAACGGCTTTGCCGGCACGAGCTGGAAGACCAGCTTCGTCAGGATGCCCAGCGTCCCGAACGATCCATGCATCATCTCGAAGACGTTCCGCAGCGGCCCGTCCGGCGTGCAGCGCAGCGTCTCGCCCGACGTGGTCAGGACCTCGTACTCGACGCACGAGTCGTGGAAGCCGCCGTGGCGAAAGGACATCGACTCCACCGACGCCCCGGTGACCGCGCCCCCGATCGTGATCGTCTCGAGCTCCGGGACGACGCGCGGCACGAGGCCGTGCGGCAGCGTCGCCTCGACCAGGTCGACGAACGTGACGCCCGGCTCCGCGACGCAGAGCCGCCGCGCCACGTCGATGGCGAGGATGTGGTGGAGATCGCTGATGTCGATCTTGTCGTCGCTGCGGCGCGCGTCGACGAGCTTCGGGACCATGTGCGAGACCGAGCGCTTGCGGAGCGACAGCGGGCGGCCGCCCGGGTGGTCGGCGAGCATCCGCGCGATGCGCGCCACCCTGGCGTCGTGCTCCACGCGGCCGTGAACGTCATCCATGCACCGCGGTTTGCAAACCCCATTCCGCTTGGTCCCGGCGGTGACCTGACCTAGAGAAAACGGGCACCATGCCGCGTGAGCCCGAAGGTCCATACGTCCAGTCCCTCGAGCGGGGGCTCGCGGTGATCCGGTGCTTCGGCGAGGGACGCGCCCGGCTCACCATCTCGGACGTCGCGCGCGAGGTCGGGATCGATCGCGCGGCGGCCCGTCGGTTCCTGCACACGCTCGTCGAGCTCGAATACGTCGGCGTCGAGGACGGGCAGTTCTACCTGCGGCCGCGCGTCCTCGAGCTGGCGCAGGCGTACCTCGGCGCGGTCTCGCCGTTGAACGACGTCCTGCAGCCGCACCTCGACCGGCTGACCAGCGAGACCGAGGAGACCTCCATGGCGTGCGTGCTCGACGGGAGCGAGGCGGTGCACATCGCGGGGGTGCGCGCGAAACGGCTCGTCGCGATCAACGTGCGCGTCGGCACGCGCGTCCCGGCGCACGCGAGCCCGCTCGGCCACGTGCTGCTCGCGGCCCTTCCCGACGCGGCACTGGCGAGCTTCTTCGCGCGCGCGCAGATGGTCCCGCGGACCGCCCGGACCCTCACCCGCGAGGCCGATCTGCGCGAGCGGCTCGGGGCGGTGTCGAAGCAGGGATACGCGATCGGCGATCAGGAGCTCGAGGTGGGGCTCCGCACGATCGCGGTACCGATCCGCGGCCGCGAAGGCGCGGTCGTCGCTGCGATCTCCATCGGGGTGACGGCGAGCGCGTTCACGGTCGCGCAGCTCCGCTCCGATCTCCTGCCCCGCCTGCAGAGCACGGCGCGCCGCATCGAGACGGACCTCGCGCTCATCGCCCCCGCCTGAGCGCGGGGCCCGCAATGACGCGACGCGAAGCGGCGGCGGCGGCGTAGAATGGCCGCGTGAGCACCCTCGAAGCCCCCGCACGCACCGCCTCGAACGTCGACCCCAGCGCGAGCGCGAGCCCGCGCATCGACGGCCAGCGCTTGTGGGACTCGCTCATGGAGCTCGCCCGCATCGGCGGCACCCCCAAGGGCGGCGTCTGCCGGCTCGCGCTCACCGATCTCGACCGACAGGGCCGGGATCTCGTGACCAGCTGGGGCCGGCAGGCCGGCATGTCGGTCACGATCGACCGCATCGGTAACGTCTTCATGCGTCGTCCCGGCAAGAACCCGGCGCTCCCTCCCATCGCCTGCGGCAGCCACATCGACACGCAGCCCACGGGCGGCAAGTTCGACGGCAACTACGGCGTCCTCGCCGGCCTCGAGGTGGTGCGCACGCTGAACGATCTCGGCATCGAGACCGAGGCGCCGATCGAGGTCATCTTCTGGACCAACGAGGAGGGCTCGCGCTTCGTGCCCGTCATGATGGGCTCCGGCGTCTTCGCGGGCGCGTTCTCGCTCGAGAGCGTCTATGCCGCCAGGGACGTCGACGGCAAGACCGTGAAGCAGGAGCTCGAACGCATCGGCTACGTGGGCGACGAGGAGCCGGGCAAGCACCCGCTCGGCGCGTACTTCGAGGCGCACATCGAGCAGGGCCCGGTCCTCGAGGACGCGGACGTCACGATCGGCGTCGTGACGGGCGTGCTCGGCCTCCGCTGGTACGACTGCGTGGTCAACGGGATGGAGGCGCACGCCGGCCCCACGCCGATGGCGCTCCGCAAGGACGCCCTCCAGGTCGCGACGCGCATCATGCAGGAGACCGTCGCCATCGCGCATCGGTACCCGCCGTACGGGCGCGGCACGGTAGGGTTCGTGCAGAACTTCCCGAACAGCCGCAACGTCATCCCGGGCAAGGTGTCGTTCTCGATCGATCTCCGGAACGTCGACAACGAGCGCCTCGACACGATGGACCGCGAGATCCGCGCGTTCGTCGACCAGCAGGCGAAGGAATCGGGCCTCGCCATCAGTATCGAGCAGGTCTCGTACTTCCCGCCCTGCCCCTTCGAGAAGGGCTGCGTCGAGGCGGTCGAGGGCGGCGCGAAGGCCCTCGGCTACTCCTACATGAACGCGGTGTCCGGCGCCGGCCACGACGCGGTGTACATGGCGCGCCTCGCCCCGGCCGGGATGGTGTTCGTGCCCTGCAAGGACGGCATCAGCCACAACGAGATCGAGGACGCGAAGCCGGAGCACCTCGAGGCAGGCTGCAACGTCCTGCTGCTCGCGATGCTGGACAGGGCAGTGCGGGGGTAAGGGGCGGCGAGTACCGGGGCGCCGCCGAGCGAAGCTGTCGCCGACGCGGCGTGGCCAGTCACGAAGCATCGTCGATGCGTCCAATCCCAACGGCAACTTCCGATTAGGAAGTCATGACCGCGCATCGGCGGCAGCGCCGCTCGAGATCCCACCAGCCTGCCGTCTCGGACGAAGAACAAAAATCGGTTGTAGAGCCTGTGGGAAGGGTGGGCAGCGGAAGCAGCGAGCGCTTTCCACAGGCCACAAGGCCCGATGCAGATGAAGCTCAGTGTGCCGCCGCCGCCGCCCGCGACACTCTCACGACAACAACGCGTCGAGCTCCGCGGGGCTCGCGCGTCAGCTGTCCGCCGGTGGCTCTACGGCGCTCCGATCACCGGGAATGCGCTTGTGATCGCGTCGAGCCCGCCCAGGATCTCGGGTAAATCCGACTGATCGAACGCGATCTTGAAGGTCAGGCGATTGCCGGTGCCCGGTCGATCCAGGGCGACGCAATCGGCGTCGAAGTGACCCTTGCCGTCCCCGACGATCGTGATCGAGAGCCACTCCTCCATGGTGTCGAACCTGGCGCGCCCCACCAGCTTCTCGTGCAAGGGCCGAAGCTCGTCACGGAACCGAACGAGCTCCTCCGCGCGGAGCAGCGCCTCGAATTCGGCACCGAACGCGCCGGCCGCGATCGTGATCGTCGCGTAGACCCAGTTGCCATCCCAGCAGTCGGTTGCGTCGTGGAATTCGCGACGGCTCGGGCGCACGCTGACCCGCGGGTTCGAGCGGCCGATACAGAACCGGGGAGCATCCACCGAGGCCAGCATACGAAACCGGCGGCCTCCGCGCGAGAGTCAGGGAGCGGTTCGGTCGGCGCGCCAGCGGGTCTGCTCACCTGCGGTCACGTTCATACTGGTCGACGCCTACCCCTATCTGTCGTGGCCCGTCCGCAGCTGCGGCGCGCGGCGGGTTCGATGCTCGGGGGCAAGCAGCCCAGCATCCCTCAGCGCGTCGTGCGATGTCCCCCCCACCCTCACGACGCCTCCGCCACCGCCTGCAGATAGTCGGCATGCACCGTCTTCTCCCCCACGTCCTCGAACTCGACCCGCACGTGCTCGGGTGTCACCTCCACGGTGACGCCCTTGCCGAAGCTCGCGTGCTCGACCTGCGCGCCGGCCGCGAAGGGCATCTCCACGGCCTCCGGGAGATGCGGATCGGAGCTCGCACGCTCCACCGGCGCGGCGATTTCGGCCGGATGGTCCCGGCAGTTGTCGCAATGTCCGCAATCGTCCTCGAGATGCTCTCCGAAGTACTCGCAGATGCGCTTCATGCGGCAGCCCGTCGACTGCGCATAGGTCATCATGTCCTCGAGCTTCTCCTGGTCGGTCTGGAAGCGTGACTCGTACGAGCTCGTGAACGCATCGAGCTCGGCGGGGCTCGCGAACTCGCGCGTGAGCTGCGCCTTTCCGGGGCTGCGCCGCGCGATGCCCATCGCATCGAGCTGGGCGACGATGACCTTCACGCGCTTCTCGGAGATGGCGGTCTGCTCGGCGATCGCCGCGACGGGCGCGGGGCCGCCGTACGCGCGGAGCGCCTCGTGGACCTTCATGAGCTCGTCGCGCTTCGGATACTTGCCGCCCAGGAAATAGGCACGAACGCGCCGGTCCTCGAGGCGATAGAGGAGTACCGCGCGCGCCGGCTGACCGTCGCGACCGGCGCGCCCCGCTTCCTGGTAATAGGCCTCGAGCGAATCGGGGAACATGTAATGAACGACGAGCCGGACGTCCGGCTTGTCGATGCCGAGACCGAACGCCGAGGTCGCCACGATGATGCGCTTGTCGCCATGCATGAAGGCGGTCTGGTTCTCCTCGCGGGCCTTCTTGCCGAGGCGGCCATGATAGAGGGCGACCGGGAAGCCGAGGACGGTGAGCTCCTTGTGCAGCGCCTCGGCGGAGGCCACCGTCGCGGTGTACACGATGCTCGAGCCCTCGGTCTCGCCGAGCAGCGAGGCGAGCGCGGCGAGCTTCTTCTCGTCACTGGGCGTGCGCAGGACCTCGAAGAAGAGGTTCTTGCGCTCGGGATCGGTGCGGACGATCTCCGGATCCTTCATCCCGAGCTGCTTCACGATGTCGTCGGCGAGCTCGAACGTCGCGGTCGCGGTGAGCGCGAGGATCGGCGGCCGGCCCAGCGCCTTCACCGCGTCGCGCACCGCGAGGAACGCCGGGCGGAAGTCGTGACCCCACTGCGAGACGCAGTGAGCTTCGTCGACCACGAGCAGCGCGACGCCGTGCTTCTTGAAGAGCGAGATCACCTCGGGTCGCTCGAGGCGCTCGGGCGTGACGTAGACGATGCGGTCGCCCTCCACGAGGTCCGCCATCGCCTCCCGCTCCTCGCCGGCGGTCAACGTGGAGTCGAGCTTCGTCACCGGGATGTCGAGCCCATCCAGCTTGTCGGTCTGGTCCTTCATCAGGGCAATGAGTGGCGAGACCACCACCGTCAGGCCGTGCAGCAGCTGGGCAGGCGCCTGGAAGCAGAGTGACTTTCCCGCCCCGGTCGGCAGGATACCGAGGGCATCGCGTCCCTCGAGGGCCGCGCGGATCAGCGGGCGCTGCCCGGGACGGAACTGATCGCACCCGAACGTCTCACGCACCACACGACGCACCGCGGGCCAGCTGGGGAGAGCGCGGGCATTGGACCTGGAAGGCATGTGAGCGGCCGCAGTTGCAACGCGCGGGCCACGCGTTCAGGCGTCCGGCAGGGCGACGCGCGAGGTCTTCTTCCACTGATGCCAGCTCGTGAGGGGAACCTCCACGCCGCGGACCTTCTCGATCGCGCGGAGCTGCTTGCGCGGGAACTTCACGGGCGGGTTCTGCCCGAAGCGCGACGCGAGATTCATCGCGTCGTAGGGCGCCCGCACCTTCACGTCGTTGTCGAAGTAGACGTAGACGTCGCGCGGCTTCCACGACTCGATGTGCCTCGCCCACATGTCGAGGGTGCGCGGCGCGTAGCCGCTGACGTAGAGCTCCTTGTCCCCGTGCAGCCGCACGTAGACGAAGTCGGACGTGACCTCGTGGAGGAGCGGCCATTTGCCAGCCGTGTCGGCGATGCACAGCGCGATGTCGTGCTTCCGGAGGAGCTCGGGAAAGCCGGGGTGGAGATACGTGTCGTGGCGGACCTCGAGCGTGTGGCGCAGCGGGCGGTCGTCGCCGAACTCCGTGTAGGGCTCGCGCTTGAAGCGCGGGTCGGGGCGGCTCGCGAGCGCCGCCGCCTGGCTCGTCGTCCGCGGGAGGATCGCGAAGAAGTCCTCGAGGCGCTTCGGATCGTACGAGAGCTGCGGCGGCAGCTGCCACAGGAACGGACCGAGCTTCTCGCCGAGCGCGAGCACGCCGGAGGCGAAGAAGTTCGCGAGCGCTCCCTCGCAGTCGCGGAGCTTCTTGTTGTGCGTGATGAAGCGCCCGCCCTTCACCGAGAAGACGAAGTCGTCCGGCGTCTGGTCACGCCAGGCCGCGTAGCTCTCGGGCCTCTGGAGCGAGTAGAAGGAGCCGTTGATCTCGATGCTGCGCATCTTGCTGCTCGCATATTCGAGCTCGCGCCGCTGCGGCAGCTTGGGCGGATAGAACGTGCCCCGCCACGCGGCATAGCGCCACCCCGAGATTCCGATCCGGATGTCGGCTTCGCCTGCTTGCCCCATCGAACGGGAACCAAGCACCGCGCGTGCCGGCGTTCAGGGGCGGGCGCTCTTCGCTCGCGGCGGCGCGTTCTTCACGTAGCGGTCGAACCAGCGGATCATCTCCGCCACGAGCTGCTCGTTCGACTCCATCGCGGAGTACCAGTGCGGCTCGTGTGGCAACATGACGAGGCGGGCTGTCCCGCCGTTCCCGCGGACCGCCTCGTAGAGCTTCGTCGCCTGGAGCGGCGTCGTGCCCGGGTTGGCGTCGTCGGCGCCGTGCATGATGAGGATGGGGAGCTTCAGCTTGTCGGCATAGAAGAACGGCGAGGCCTTCACGTAGACCGGCTGCGCCTCCCATACCGAGCGGCGTTCGTTCTGGAACCCGAACGGGGTGAGGGTCTTGTTGTACGAGCCGCTCGTCGCGACGCCGGCCCGGAAGAGATCGGTGTGGGCGAGCAGGTTCGCGGTCATCAGCGCGCCGTGGCTGTGGCCGGTGATGCCGATGCGCTCCGGGTCGGCGACGCCGATCTCGATTGCCTTGTCGACCGCCGCCTTCGCGTCGGCCACGAGCTGGTCGAGGTACGTGTCGTAGGCCTTCTTCGGATCGCCCACGATCGGGAAGCTCGCATTGTCGATGATGGCGTAGCCCGCGAGCAGGAGGAGCCGGTAATTGCGGAGTCGCGTGAACGTCTGCTCGGAGCCGCTCACCTGGCCGGCCTTCGACGGGTCGGCGAAGTCGAGCGGGTACGCGTAGAGGATGGCCGGCACGCGCGTGCCCTCCTGGTAGTCGGGCGGCGTGTAGACGGTGAAGGAGAGGTCGGTCCCGTCCTTGCGCTTGTACTTCACGAGGCGCTTCTTGATCTTGCGCACCACCGGCGTCGGATCCGGCAGGTGCGTGACCGGGCGCGCGGACGACGCGATGGCCGCCTCGCCGGTCGCGGGCGCCACCTTGTCGCCCAGCGTGCGGAGGTGGACGTTCGGCGGATCGGCGGGCGTCTGGTGCCACGTGAGGAACGTCCTGGTCGCCTCGTTACCGGCGAAGGCCAGGAACTGCTCGAGCGCCGTCCGTTCACTCCGGAAGAGCCGCTCGGCGCTGCGCGTCCTGAGGTCGAGCCGGTCGAGGAACGGGCGATCGCCCTCCGGCGAGGCGCCGTCGCCGGTCAGGAAGATCGCGTCGCCCTCCTGACGGAGCACCCACTGGCCGTTCGGCAGGACGCGCATCACCGGGCGGCCCGGGTTGCGGTACTTCTCGTCGGTCGACAGGTCCCAGAGAACGCGCGGCTTCGCGGCGCGGTCGTCCACGTTGAACGTGGCGGCATGCTTCCAGTGCCGGTTCTCGTCGACCTCGCGGAGCACGGCGAGCTCCTTCTGCTCGCCCCACCAGATGCCGGCGTAACGCTGCTCGGTGCGGATCACCTCGGTGGCGGCGCCGTCGAAGGGCGCCTTGTGCATCATGACCTTGTCGCGCGCGGGCACCTTCGCCTTCCAGTCGCCGCCGTCGAGCGCCTCGGCCCAGAGGACGGTGGCGGGCTCGGTCGAGCGCCACTCGAAGTCGCGCGGCCCGACCGGCACGCCGTGGACGGGGACGCGGTCGGCGACGGGCAGCGAGGCGAGCGCGTGAACGGTCTTGCCGCTGCGGTCCCAGACGGTGACGTCATGGGCGAAGTGATCGTAGGTGGTCACGTAGGAGTACGGCTTCTTGATCGCGGAGACGAGGACGTACCCGCCGTCCGGCGAGGGCTCGACGTCCGTGTAGAGGCCAACCTTGCCGATGCGCGTCACCGCGTTCGACGTCACGTCGACGAGCGCGAGCTGCGCCGCCCCGTAGTAGTCGAAGAGGTCCTCGTCGCCCTTGCTGGTGAGGGTGTCGCGCGTCTCGTACGTGCTGCTCTCGCCCTTCTCGCCGTTCGTCTCCTGGATGCTGGGGCCCACCGGGACGCTACGGCTCGAGGGCGGAGCGCCGGCGCCGTCGGGCACGAGCTTCACGAGGACCGTCTTCTGGTCGTTCGTCCACTGCACGCTGCTGCCGAACATCGGATTCAGGCGCACGCCGGGCACGGCATGCACCTGACCGGTCACCGCGTCGCCGACCCACAGCTCGACGGCGTCCTGCGAGGTGCTGCGGAACACGAAGCGCCGGCCGTCGGCCGACCAGATCGGGGTCTCGGCGCAGCCGCCCGCGGGGAGCGCGACGTGGATCTCCGCGCCGTCCGCCACCTTCGTGATCGTGAAGTCGCGCGCGCAGGCCACGATGCCGTAACCGGCCGGCGTGTCGTGGCGGCGACGGGTGCGGGGCTCGACGCGCACCCCCGCGAGGCGGAGGAAAGGCTCTGCCACGCGCGTCATCGGCGGATAGTCGACCCACGAGACGAGCAGGATCGCGTCGCCGGTGGGGCTCACGATGGGCTGCGGCGGGGACGGGGCGTGCAGGACGTCGAGCACCGGCGCGGGCGGCTGGTCGTAGCCGGACGGTACCTCGAGGGGGGGCGCCGGGACGCGGGCCGGCGTTGCCACCGCGGCGGCGCTCGCGACGGGCCCGGGCGGGCGCGCGGCAGGTGCCTGCGCAGGCGGGGTCTCGCACGCGGCGACGGCGGAGGCGACGAGCAGGGCGGCGGGAACACGGCTGCCGGAGAGGGCACGGACGCGACGGAGGGCGCGGAACATGCGCGCCACTCTACCCCTTCTCGGGACCTCCGCGATCAGCGCTCCTGCAGCACGTAGGCGTCGCCGTCGCGCTGCACCGCGCCGCCCAGCGCCTCGCCCTCCGCGGACGCGAGGAGCGCGTCGATCCGCGCGCGCGCCGCCGCGAGGTCGGGGAACGTCACGTCGGGCCAGACGTGCGAGGCGAGCTCCGCGGCGCCCACCGAGCGCGTCGGTCGTCCGCGCAGCAGCGACAGGAGCCGGCGCGTGTCGAGGCGGCGCGCCAGAGGATCGTTCTCGCCGTCGGGGCGGACCGATCGTACGTGCCGCGGCGGCGCAGGCTGCGACGCCGACGCACGCCCGACGACCTCGAGGCGCGTGCGGAGGATGCGTGCCGCGGTACGAGCATCGTCGAGGCGCTGCACGAGCGCGCGCTCCTGGCCGGCGCGCGGCGTGCTCACGTCGGCGAGGAGCGCGCGGGCCAGCGACTCCGCCCGTGCGCCGCCGCGTTCGAGGTTCACCATCGCCTCGAACATCGCGACCACCTGCACGTAGCCATGCCCGCGCGGCACGCGCCCCTTCGCGAACTTCACGCGGTCCTCCGCGGCGACGAGGTCCCCTGCCCGCGCATGCGCCGCCGCCTGCACGGCACCGAAGAACCCCTCGCCCACGCGGAAGCCGAGCTTCGAGGACTCGGCCACGGCGCGCGCGGCGAGCGAGAGCGCGCGCTCGACGCGGTCGTGCTCGAGATGGAGGATCGCCGAATAGCCCATGACGAGGGCACGCAGGCGCGGCGCGACCCCGGTCTCGCCGATCGCCAGCGCCTCGCCGTAGGCGTCGCGCGCCTCCTCGAAGCGCTGCGCCTCGAGGTGCCGGTACGCGAGGCCGGCGAGCGCGCGCATCTCGCCCACCGCGTCGCCGGCCTCCTTCGCGAGGGCGAGCGACTCCTCGAGCCGGGCCAGCGCCTCGCCCGAGCGGCCCAGTTGCTGGAGCACGTTGCTCTCGTCCTGCAGGGCGCTGACGAGCGCCTCGCGATCGCCGCTGGCCCGCGCGTGCGCGACGCTGCGCTCGTCCTCCACGACCGCCTCCTCGGTGCGGGCGAGCATCGCCAGGGTGTACGCGTGGCGCGAGGCGACGAACGCACGCGCGCCGGGAGAGCCGCCCGCCTCCTCCACGAGCGCGCTCGCGCGTTCGGCGTCGGCGAGCGCGTTCTCGGCTTCGCCGTGATGGACCCGGATGCGCGCGCGCGCCGCGAGGCCGAGCGCCTTCCAGAGCGTCTCCACGGCGGGGTCGGCGAGGGCCGCACGCACCACGTCCTCGGCCCGTACCCGCTCGATGGTGGTGGTCGGTCGCCGGTCCGAGAGCGCATCGATCGCGGCCACCACCCGGAGGCCTGCCGCGAGATCGGGGGCCTCCGCGCCGTCGCGTCGCGCCCCCTCCAGCACGCGCCCGAGGAGGCGCGGGTTCTCGGCGAGCTGCCCGAGGAGCACCGCGGCCTGCGCGTGACGGACCGGCGAAGGGATCGCCGCCTCCTCGCACAGCTGCAGGAGCTTCGGCAGGACGCGCACGCGGGCGTCGGACGGCGGCTGGTCGGACAACGGCTCTCCGTTTCCGAGCGTAGCAGCTCCGGGCGGCGCCGGCGGTCCGGCACGCGGAGTGCAACACTGGTGGCATGGACAAGGCTGCCGTCGTCGCCGCGCTGCGCGAGATCGCCGCGCTCCTCGCGCTCGAGGGCGCCAGCAAGTTCAAGGTGCGTGCCTTCGAGAAGGGGGCGAGCTCGCTCGAGGCGACGCCGCAGTCGCTGCCGCAGCTCGTGACCGAGAAGCGCCTGCTCGAGCTGCCCGGCATCGGCGCCGCGCTGGCGCACCAGATCCAGGAGCTCCACGACACCGGCAGCTCGGCCCTGCTCGACTCGCTACGAACGGGGCTGCCGAGCGGCGTCATCGAGCTCTCGCAGGTGGGCGGCATCGGGCTCCATGCGCTGAAGATGCTGCACGAGGAGCACGGCATCGCGACGCTCGACGACCTGAAGGCGGCCATCGACGAGGGCCGCCTCCAGACGGTGCGCGGGTTCGGCGACAAGCGCGCCGCGAAGATCCGGAAGGCGATCGAGCGGTACGAGACCGTGCCGCCGGCGATCGCCCTCGCCGAGGGGCTCGACAAGGCGGACAGCCTCGCCGCGGAGCTGAGCGAGCTTCCCGACGTCCTCTCCGCGCACCTCGCGGGCACGGTGCGGCGGTTCCACGAGGTGTCGACGGAGCTCGCCTTCGTGCTCGAGACCGACGCGCCCGACGCCGTGCTCGAGCGGCTCGGCTCGCTGCCGCGGGTCGGCTCGGTGCTCGAGGAGCAGCCCGGCGAGCGCCTGCTCCGCCTGGCCGACGGCACGCGGGTGCGCGTCGTCACCGCGAGCCCGGACGCGCTCGGCGCCGTGCTCGTCCACCGGACGGCGACCGACCTCCACTGGGCCAAGCTCGCCGAGCGCGCCGAGGAGAAGGGCCTCAGCCTCGGCACCCGCGGCCTGACGCGGAACGGCGCCAGCGTGGTGACGCACGCGGAGTCGGACCTCTATGCGCGTCTCGCGCTGTCGGCCGTGCCGCCCGAGCTCCGCGAGGACGTGGGCGAGGTGGAGGAGGCGGCCCTCGAGCCTCACCGCGCGATCGACCTCGTCGAGGCCTCGGATATCCAGGGATTCGTTCATTGCCATACGACGTGGTCGGACGGTAATGCGGATATCGAGACGATGGCGCGCGCCGCCGAGGCCCGCGGGGCGAGGTTCATCACCATCACCGATCATTCCCCGGCCGCCCACTACGCGGGCGGGCTCGACATCGAACGACTCAAGCGGCAGTGGGACGAGATCGCCGAGGTCCAGGAGCGCGTGAAGATCCGCATCCTGCGCGGCAGCGAGGTCGACATCCTGGCCGACGGAGCCCTCGACCTGCCGCTCGCGATCCTCGAGCAGCTGGACGTCGTCATCGCGAGCATCCACGCGCGGCACCGCCAGGACGAGGCGGCGATGACCGACCGCGTCCTCCGCGCGATGCGCCACCCGCTCTTCAAGATCTGGGGCCATCCCCTCGGGCGCCTCGTCACGAGCCGGCCGCCCATACCGCTCCGCATGGAGGAGGTACTCGACGCCATCGCCGAGTCGAACGCGGCGATCGAGATCAGCGGGGACCCGGCCCGCCTCGACCTCGAGCCCCGCTGGGCACGGGCCGCGCGCCAGCGAGGGATCCGCTTCGTGCTCGGCGTCGACGCGCATTCCGTCCGCGGGTTCGACTACCTGCGTTACGCAGTGGGGCTGGCGCGCCGGGCGGGGCTCCGCAAGGGCGACGTGCTGAACGCCCTGCCGGCCGACGCGTTCGTGAACGCGGTCCGGCCGCGCGCGCGCGCCGCCGCCTGAGCCGCGTCTTCGTCGTCACGGAGGAGACCGGAAACTTCGGTCGTGCGTACGTGTCCGCCCGGAAGCGACACGACCGACACGTGCCGCGACCACCTCGGCCCACCTGCAGGGCCGATTCAGCTCGGCTTTGGCCGAGCAAGTGGTCGTACCCTCGACGGAGCCTCGATGAGAATCACGTTCGTCCTCTTCACGAGCGTCGCGCTCGTCCTGGCGCCGCTCGCCTTTGCGGGCTGCGCGTCCTCTTCTTCCACCCACGCGCCCGCGGCGATGCGGGGTGACACGTTCGCCGAGATGCGGACGGTCAAGGGCGAGGTCAAGGTCGCCGCGCGCGGGGAGGCGGCCCGCGCGCCGTACCCGCGGGAGCGGCTCGCCGAAGGGACCGAGGTGACCCTCGCGGCCGGCGCGCTCGCCTGGATCCGGCGCGACGCGGGCGCGGTCTGGCTCGTCGAGGGCCCGGCGGCGCTGACGATGCACGACGACGCCGTGGCCCTCGCGTCGGGGCGAGCCTTCGTCGACGGCGAGGACGGCCCGCCGGTGCGCGTCGACACTCCCCAGGGCCGCATCGAGCTCTCCGACGGGCGGGCCAGCGTCGAGCTCGCGCCCGCCGGCGCCGAGGTCTACGTCCTTCGCGGCGCCGCCCGCGCGGCAGGCGCCGAGCGGGCGGGCGCCGGGGAACGC
>JAQBQL010000030.1 GCA_028287035.1 Labilithrix sp.
ACATCGGCGCGCTGCCGTACCTGCTGAAGCGTCACGACGTGCCCGTGTGGGCGCCGCCGTATGCGCTCGGCCTCATCCGCGAGCGCCTCGGCGAGCACGAGGTCCTCAAGCACGCGCGCCTCCACGAGACGAGGCCGCGCACGCCGTTCCACGTCGGCTCGTTCCGCGTCGAGCCCATTCGCGTCACGCACTCCATCGCCGACGCCACCGCGCTCGCGATCACGACGGACGCGGGCATGTTCGTCCACAGCGGCGACTTCAAGGTCGACGACGACCCGCCCGACGGCGAGCACTTCGATCTCGAGCGCCTCAGCGAGCTCGGTGACGCCGGGGTGACGCTCCTCATGAGCGACTCGACGAACATCGACGCCGAGGGGCCGACCGGCAACGAGATCGACGTCGGCCACGTGCTGGAAGGCATGGTCGCCGATGCCACGGGGGCGGTGGTCGTCGCGATGTTCGCATCGAACATCCACCGCATGCGCCTGCTCGGGGACATCGCGCGCAAGTACGGGCGGCGCATCGTGCTGCTCGGCCGCGGGGTCGGCACGCATGCGCGCGTCGCGCGGAACACCGGCTACCTCCCCTGGCCGGACGCGCTCGTGTGGCCGCAGGCGTCGACGCGCGAGCTGCCGCGGTCGCGCATCCTCGCCATCGCCACGGGCTCGCAGGGCGAGACGAACGCCGCCCTCGCCAAGCTGGCGCGCGGGGATCATCCGGCGCTCGAGGTCGGGCCCGGCGACCGCGTGATCCTCTCGGCGCGGACCATCCCCGGCAACGAGCCGGAGGTCCATGCGCTCCTCGGCCAGCTCCTCCGCCGCGGGTGCGAGGTGCGGACGCGCCTCACCGATCGCGGGGTGCACGTCAGCGGGCACGCGCATCGTCCCGAGCAGCGCCGGATGATCGAGCTCGTTCGCCCGCGGTCCTTCGTGCCCGTGCACGGCACGACCCATCACCTGCGCCGCCACGGCGAGCTCGCGCGCGAGGCCGGCATCGCCGACGTCTGCGTCGTGGAGAACGGCCGCGTCCTCGAGCTCGGGCCGGACGGCGTGCACGCGCGCGAGACGCTGCCGACTGGTCGCGTGCACGTGTTCGCCGGCCGCGCCATCGCGAAGACCACGCTCCGCGAGCGCGAGCTGCTGGCCGAGGAAGGCTTCGCGTCGTGCGCCGTGACGGTCGACACACGCGGCGCGTTGCTCGACGTCGCGCTCGTGACGCGCGGCGTGCTCGACGAGGCCGAGTACCCCGAGGAGCTCGCGGAGGCGCGCGCCCAGGTGCGCCATGCCATTGCCGACCTCGAGCCCCACGCCGATGACAGCCGGGTCGCGGAGGCGGCGCGGCTCGCGGTGCGCCGCGCCTTCCAGCGGTCGCGCGGCAACAAACCCATGACGGTCGTGCACGTGCGGAGGTCGACGTGAGCCATCAGCCCCGATCGCAGGACGGCGTCGCCGCGCCGCCCGCCGGTCCGTTCGTCGTGAAGAAGCTCCGGGAGTGCGACGCCGCGCTCGTGGCCGCGTTGCCGCGCGTGTCGACCCCCGACGACGACGAGGGCATCCACGATCTCCGTGTCGCGATCCGGCGGCTGCGCACGCTCCTCAAGATGGCGCGCCCGCTGTTCGGGCGCTGGCACGCCGACGTGGTCCGGAAGGCGTTCGCCGAGGTCATGCGCGCGACCGGCGAGCTGCGTGACGAGGAGGTGCTGGAGGAGACGCTCGAGGGCGTCACCGACCGCAAGGACTTCAAGGCGTGGCTCGGGGGCCGCGCCGCGCGCGAGCGGGAGCTCCGGGAGAACGTGCTCGATCGGATCCGGAACGGCGAGCTCGATCGCGCACGCCTGCTGCTGAAGGCGCTGCTCGTCTTTCCGTTCGATCCGGAGCGGAACGAGGATCTCTCGCGGTTCGCGCGCCGCACCGTGGAGCGCGCCCGGCGCGTCGTCGAGAAGGGCCGCGACGTGCCGCCCGAGGACACGGTCGGCCTCCACGATCTGCGGATCTGCTACAAGGAGCTGCGCTACTCGATCGAGCTGCTCGCCGAGGCGCTGCCGCTCGACGCGCGGGCGATGCTGGAGCCGGCGGTGGTCTTCCAGAAGCGGCTCGGCGAGATCCACGATGCGGACGTCGCCATCGAGGTCATCCGCCACGCGAAGGACCTCCCCGAGGCGGCGCGCTCCGCGGCGCTTGCCGGCCTGGCACGCACGCGGGCCAAGCGGCTCGCGAAGTACCTGCGGGAGCTCGACCCGCTCGGGGCGGCGCCGCCGCATCCGGGGCTGCTGCTGGCGCCGGAGCCGTCTCCGTCGGCCATGGACCTCGAGATCGCGAGCGGCCCGGACCATCCCGGTAGGGACAGCGCGGGCCGCCGCTAGGGATTTCATGCGCCCGTGCTTGACCCCCGTGGACCGGGCGGCCGATACTCCAGCCGGCGTGCCGCCGGGGCGGTCGGTCCAAGGAGCTTCTCTTGATCACCTGTCCGAAGTGCAGCAAGGACAACCAAGACCACTACAAATTCTGTCTGGGTTGTGGCGCAGAGCTCCCTCGTGACGCGGCTCCCAAGCCGTTCGCTCCGCAGACCCCCTCCCACGGCGTGAAGGGCGCGGCCGCCGCGTCGTCTGCCGCAGGTACCGGCAGTGGTCCGGGGCCCGTGGCGATGCCTTCGTCTCCGGTGCCGGCAGCTCCGCCCGTGGCGGCGGCAGCCATCATGGGGAACGCCGGCGGGCCTCCCGGCGGGGGCAGCGCGCCGTCCGCCGTGACGGGCGGCGCCACCGTGACGTGCCCGCAGTGCGGCCATATCAACTCGCCTTCCAACCTGTTCTGCGGGTCGTGCGGCTTCCGCGTCGGCGGCGGCGTCGCCAAGCCCGCGCCTGCGGCGAGCGTGCCGGCTGCCGCGAACGCCCATGCTCCCGCGGGGGCGCCGAGCGTGGTGCTCACCGCGCTCCGGGCGGACGGCACCGAGGCGGGCACGTTCGCCTTCCCGTCGACCAGCATCACGGTGGGCCGCGAGACCGGCGCCATCTTCGCGGGCGACAGCTACCTCTCGCCGCGCCACGCGACCTTCATCCAGAACGGGCAGAAGGTCACCGTGAAGGACGAGGCGTCGCTCAACGGCGTCTACAAGAAGCTCGTTCGCGACGTGCCCGTCGAGCTCCGTCCGCACGACATGTTCCGCATCGGGCAGGAGATCATCAAGTTCGAGCCGCTCGAGACGATGGCGCCCACGCCGGACGGGGTCGAGCGCCTCGGCTCGCCGGCCAAGGGCTACGTCGGGCGCATCGCCCTCGTCATCGGCCGCGAGGTCACCGGCAACGCCTTCCCGATCCCGGAGACAGGCGTGCATCTCGGGCGTGAGCGCGGCGACGTGCTCTTCCCCGAGGACGGCTACGTCTCGGGTCTCCACTGCCGGCTCAGCTGGGAGAACGGACGCCTGCTGCTCACCGATCTCGGCAGCTCGAACGGCTCCTTCATGCGCCTCCACGAGGAGACGGAAGTGAAGAGCGGCGACGTGCTCCTGATGGGCCAGCAGTTGTTCCGCGTGGCCGTCTGATGAACGACGCTCGCGCAAGCGGGGGCCCTCCCGGGATGCGCACCATCCGGGTCGTGGCCGCCATGCTCGAGCGCGACGGCAAGTACCTCATCACGCAGCGGCGCGCGTCGGCCGTGCTCCCGCTCATGTGGGAGTTTCCGGGCGGCCGCGTCGAGGCCGGCGAGACCGACCAGGCCGCGCTGAAGCGCGAGCTCCTGCACCGGCTCGGCGCCGGCATCGAGGTCGGCAAGCTGATCTCGTTCGTGAGCCATCCGTACGAGCACTACGTGGTCGACCTGTTCCTCTACGAATGCAGCCTGTTGACCGACAGCCTGCATCCGGCCGCCGTCAGCGCCTTCAAGTGGGTCGCGAGCGGCGAGTTCGACCAGTATCCGTTCACCCCGGCCGACGAGGCCTCGATGAACAAGCTGCTCGGCGTCGGCTGATCGGCCCGCGGCCGCGGCCGGGGGCGGCCGGAGTCGTTCGGATCCCTCACGGCCGGCAACGACCCCGGGGGCAGCCGGGTGCCGGAACTCGTTCGGATCCCTCACGGTCCGCAGCGACCCCGGGGGCAGCCGGGTGCCGGAACTCGTTCGGATCCCTCACGGTCCGCAGCAACCCCGGGGGCGGCGACGTGCCGAAACTCGTTCGGATCCCTGACGGTCAGGCCCTCCCGACGCCGGCCGCGCGTAAAACGTGAGGGATCCGAACGAATTCACACCCGTCGGGACTACCGGGCCTTTGGCTCCCGCCGACCGTTCTCCACGCTACTCGTCAAGGCCTCGCGCAGCGTCTCCTGGAGCGTGACAGGTTCCCGCTCGTCGAGCCGTTCGACGACCAGTCGAACGGCCAACCTGGAAAGCGCAGCAAACACGCTACGGCTCGACCCGACGAGACCGTGGGCGGCATCTTCCACCGAGATCCTACCTTGGAGCCCGAGGGCGGCGGCTTCACCTGCAAGCGCGTCGACAACCGCGCCACCGTATTCGTCGGGCAGCCCAACTCGTACCTGCTCGCAAGCGGCAGCGATGGTGTCGTCGAGCCGCGGGCCTTCGCTTCCGGTGATCACCGGAACGCGGATCTCGCAATCTGGTTGACCCACCTCATATCGAACGCCGAGCAACCCGTAGAGCGCGCGCGGCCCCATCGGCAACCAGACTTCGATGGCCACGAAGGCAGATGCCGTCACGCCGGCTCGCCTCGATGAGGACACGTGCCGCCGCAGGATCTGCTCGGCCCCGTAACGCGCAGCCGTCGCCTCGTCGCGCCAAAACCTGGCTCTTCCAAGCCCCACATCGATCAGCTTCTTCATGGGAGACGGTTGACCTTCGTGCGTTTGGTCGAGCGTCACCGCGGAGCCTGCCTGGGTCCCGGCGAGGGCGCCATCATGAACAGCCGCGACACCGCGCTCGTTCGGTCGCGGAGAGCCGAATCACGCGATCTCGCGGACATCCGTGATGGCGAGCAGGTCTTGCATGAGGGACCGCCACGCCGACTCGTACCGAGCGATCGTCATCGATACGTTCTCGGTGCGAAGCAGCCCCCGGCGGAGATGAGGGACGTACTTGCAGACGAGTGTGACGGTATCGGGGCCGCTTCGTGCAGCCACCACATCGATCTGGCCGTCGCCGAGAAACGTAAGATGCTCTTCGCGCGTACCGGCGGCGAGCTCGATGGATTCTTTCCAGGAGTCGACGAGGAACATCGCGTCGTCTTCCACGGAGATCACCGTCGGTCCGTAGCTGAGCCAAACGAGGCTCAGGAACTTCTTTCCCCGCGCAAGAATCGCATTCATCACGGCTTCGCCGTCCAGGTGGCTGGCGTCAGGAAGCGGGACGCGCGCACCGTCTGAGGTGGGCTTCGCGGTGAAGCTGAGGTCGGCTCGTTCCATGGCAGTCTCGGAAGTGCGGTGGGAGGTCGGGCTCGGAGTCCCCTGCTCGGGCCACATTGCATACGTGCAGCGTCGCCGCGTACCGACCTCGGACAGCCGGGGCTCAGCGACTGAGCCGAATGCTTCGTGCCCAATCATGAAGTAAGGGATCCGAACGACTTCAGCGCCCCCGCGCCCGCCCCGCCGTGCGGCAGACCGTGAGGGATCCGAACGAATTCAGGCCCCCCCCACCCTCCACGCTACGCGGCGAACCGTGAGGGATCCGAACGAATTCAGGGGGACGCGGTCACGCTACGAAGCGCAGAACGATGGGGGCGGCCCACACGACGCCGACCACCAGCGAGGCGCACCCGCTCGCCGCGACCAGGGCCGGCATGAGGCGCGGGGAACGCGCCAGGCGCGCCAGGGGCCAGCCGAGCAGGCCCGCCAGGGCCGCCATTCCGCACGCGGCGCCCACCGCATAGATGCCGATGAAGAACAGCGTGAACGCGGTCGACGAGAGGTTCGAGGCGACCAGCGCGGCCAGGGCGCCGCTGCCCGCCAGGCCATGAACGAGGCCGACCGCGAAGGGCAGACGCGAGAGCGTCCACCCGCTCACGTGCACGTGGTCCGCCGCGCCGGCGTGCACGTGCTCGAGATCGCCGTGGGTGTGCCTCGTGGCCGCGCCCGTGCGCCCGGCCCGCGCCGCCTGACGAAGGCCCCGCACGCCGAGCGCGATGAGCACGAGGGCCACCAGCAGCTCCAGGAGATCGCTCGTGCGAAGCGAGAGCTCCGTCTTCAGCAGCACGAGGGCGCCCGCCGCGAGCACCAGCATCACCGCATGCCCGGTGCCCCAGGCCGCCGCGTAGCGCACCGACGCCCGCGCGCTCCGCTCCCCCGCGACGAACGAGGACACCGCCGCCAGATGATCCGGCTCGAGCGCATGCCGGAGCCCGTTCGCGAAGCCGAGCAGGCAGGCGGTGACGGCCACGAGCATGACCGGGGTGTAGCACGATCCTTCGCAGGCGTGCTACGCGCGGCGGAGCGGGCGGCCCGCCGCACCCGGCGCCCACGGCCCCGCCGCACCCGGCGCCCGCGGCCACGC
>JAQBQL010000048.1 GCA_028287035.1 Labilithrix sp.
CTCGGACGCGGCGAGCCCCGACGCGGCACCGTCGTCGCGCCCCGGCCTGCTCCGGGTGGCCACGTTCAACGTCCATCGCTTCTTCGACACCGTCTGCGACACCGGCGCGTGCGGGCCCGACGACTACGAGGCGGTCAGCTCACCGGCCCAGTTCGCAGCCCAGGCCGCGCAGCTCGCGACCGGCATCATGACCATCGACCCCGACGTCATCGCGCTCGAGGAGGTGGAGGACCAGGCCTGCCTCGATGCGCTGACCGCGGAGCTCGCGTCGCGCGGGGCGAGCTACCCGATCGCGCACCTCGGCGAGCTCGGGTTCGCGGGCAGCGTCGACGTCGCCATCCTGGCGCGGCACGGCACGCTCGACGCGGTGAAGACCCACCACGACGCGCCGCTCACGCGCCCCGACGGCAGCCACACCACGTTCGCGCGCGAGCTCCTCGAGCTGCGCATGACGTTCGGCGCGCGCCCGGTCGTCATGTTCGCGGCGCACTTCCGCTCGCAGGTCGACGACGATCCGGGGCGCCGGCTCGCGGAGGCCGGGGCGACGCGCGACATCATGAGCGGCGTCGCCGCCGAGCTGCCCGGCGCGCTCGTGGTGCTCGGCGGTGACCTCAACGCGGCCCCGGGCTCCGATGCGGTGAACGCCCTCGAGGAAGGCGGCGCCCTCGTGCGCGTCGCCGGCGACCTCCCGGTGGCCGATCAGGGCACGTACCTCTATGCGGGCTCCCGCACCGCGCTCGACCACGTCTTCGTGGTGCGCGGGCAGGCCTCCCGCTACCGCGCGATGAGCGCGCACGTCTACCGCGAGGGCACGCGCGGTCTCGCGGGCAGCGACCACGCGGCGCTGTCGGCCGACTTCACGATCGACTGACGCGTTCTCAGCGGAGCGGCACCGGGTAGGACGAGAGCCCGATGCGGCGCCCGTCCGGGTCGCGGACGTAGAGCGTGTACTCGGTGCTCGCCTCGACCGCGATGCCGGCCGCCGCGAGCCGCTCCGTGATGCGCGCGCGGTCCTCGGGCGGCACCGCAAAGGCCACGAGGTCCTTGCTGGTCGGGCTCGCGTCGCCCTCGTCCTCCTCGCGCAGCTCGAGCATCACGATCGCGCCGCCCGCGTCGAGCCACACGCTCCGGTCGGCGTGGCGCTTCACGACGGCGAGCCCGAGCGCGTCGACGTAGAAGCGCTCCAGCCGCGCCAGTGACGACGTCCGGAAGGCGAGGTGATGGATGCGCATGCGGCCGAGCGTACGGTACTCTCCGCCTCCTCGATGCTCGGGATGCGCACGGCCCGGCCCGCCACGCTGCTCGGGCCGGCGCTCGTCGGCGCGGCGCTGCTCCTCGATGCGCGGGCCGCGTCGGCGCAGGGCACGACCACCGCGTCGCCACGCTCCTCGTACGAGGCGTCGAAGATCGCGGTCGCCCTCGCGCGATCGCACGCGACCCTCGAGCCGGATCCCGAAGGCAAGATCGTCGAGGACATCGACATCGTGCCGCTCGAGGTGATCGAGGAGACCGATCCGGCGCCGTCGTTCCTGAACCACCTCCACACGACGACGCGCCGGAGCGTCCTGCGGAGCGAGGTGCTGCTCGCGCCGGGCGAGCGTTACCGCCAGTACCGCGTCGACGAGACGGTGCGCTCGCTTCGCCTCTTCGCGCAGCTGTCGCTCGTGCTCGCGGTGGCGACGCGCGGCCGCGCGCCAGGCACGGTGCGGGTGCTCCTCGTCACGAAGGACGTGTGGAGCCTCCGCGCGCAGTACGAGGTGAAGCTCGGGGCGGGCGGCCTCGACCTCTTGCGCTTCGAGCCCACCGAGCGCAACATCGGCGGCACGCTCGTCTCGGCGGTGGGACGCTTCGAGCTCTATCCGAAGACCGTCACCCTCGGCGGCGCCTTCTACGACCCGCGCCTCGCCGGCGAGCGGCTCTACCTGATCAGCGAGGGCAACGTCGTCGTGAACCGCGACAGCGGGCACGCCGAGGGCTCCTACGGAGAGGTGGGCGTGTCGGCGCCCCAGCTCAGCGCCGACACGCCGTTCCTGTGGGGCGTGGGCACGACGTGGGCCGACGTCTACACGCGCCGCTACATCGGCGCGAAGCTCGCGACGTTCGACGCGCCGAGCACTCCCGAGGACGACCACGTGCCCGACGTGTTCCACACGCGGTCCATCACCACCAACGCTGCCGCGGTGCGTTCCTTCGGGCGGGCCCACAAGCTCGATGTGTCGCTCGGCGCCGAGGTCGACGTGCGCCGCTACCAGGGCCTCGACCCGCTCCGTCACGACGCGCGGCTCGTCGCCGACTATGCGGCCGCGCGCGTGCCGACCAGCGACGACCGCGCCGCTCCCTGGGCGCAGGTCCGCGCCTACGAGAGCCGCTTCCTGCGCCTGCACGACGTCGAGCAGCTGGGCCTCGAGGAGGACGTGCGCGTCGGCTACGACGTGTCGCTCCGCGCGTATCCGGTGACGCGCGCGCTCGGCTCGTCGCGCAGCTACCTCGGCGTGAACGGGATCGCCTCGTACCGCCTCCCGATCGCGAGCGGCTTCGCGAGCGCGACCACCGAGGTCACGAGCGAGCTCACGCCCGACGACGTCCCGCAGCTCGCGCTCGCCGCCGACGTCGCGCTGGCGACGCCGAGCTTCGGGATCGGTCGCCTCTACCTCGATGGCCTCGGCATCGCGCGGCCGAAGAACTACCTGAACCAGCGCAGCACCCTGGGCGGCGAGACGCGCCTCCGCGGGTATCCGAGCGGCGCGCTCCTCGGCGAGAACCTCGTCGCGTACAACGTCGAGCTGCGGTCGCGGCCGCTGCAGATCCTCTCGTGTCAGGTGGGCACGGCGGTGTTCTTCGACGTGGGAGACGCGTTCGACGGCGCGGCCTTCCGGCCGAAGAGCTCGGTCGGCTTCGGGTTCCGCAGCCTCGTGCCCCAGCTGGACCGGAAGGTGTTCCGGGTCGACATTGCGTTCCCGCTGGTGCGCGGCGGCGGCGAGTCGCCGGTGGGGTTCTACCTCGCGTTCCAGCAGGCCTTCGGCGCAGCGGTGCCGAGCACGCCGGGCGCGTCACCCACGCAGGCCATCCTGAGCCCCCTCTCGGGCGCGGCGCTCGGGCTGTGATCGCGCTGCGATCGTGCTAAGGCCCGGCAGATGCGAAACGTCGTCGTCGCCACCCACGGGCACTGTTTCGACGGGATGTGCTCCGCGGTCATGTTCACGCGGCTGCTGCGGCACTTGCACCGGACCGAGGAGCTCTCGTTCACCTACCGCTCGATGGGCTACGGGCCGGGGTCGAACGGCGTCGATCCGAAGATCCTGACCGGCGACGACAACGCCATCCTGGATTTTCGCTTCTCGGTGGCGCCGCGCCTCACGTGGTACTTCGACCATCACGTCAGCGCGTTCCCGCTCGAGGGTGACCAGGCGACGTACGAGCGCCACGCGCAGGAGTCGACGGCGCGCCAGATGTTCCACGACGGAACGTACGGCTCGTGCACGAAGCTCATCGCCGACATCGGACGCGAGCGCTTCGGCCTCGACACGAGCGGCGACGTGGAGCTCGTTCGGTGGGCCGACATGATCGACTCCGCAGCCTTCCCGAGCGCCGAGATGGCGGTCGCGCGCTCCGAGCCGGTCCTGCATCTCATGACGGTCGTCGAGAGCTTCGGCAACGACGCCTTCCTCCAGACGATGATCCCGCGCCTCCTCTCGGAGCCCATCGAGGAGGTCGCGCGCGGCGCCGACATCGAGGCGCAGTACACGCCCATCGCGAAGCAGAACGAGGCGTTCGTCGCGCTCACCAAGCAGCACGCGCGCGAGGTCGGGCCGGTCGTGGTCGTCGACCTGAGCGGGGTCACCGTCGAGGTGGCGACCAAGTTCGTCACCTATGCGCTCTGGCCGCAGAGCGCGTACTCGGTGGTGCTGAGCCGCTCGTCGTCGAAGTGCAAGATCTCGATCGGCTACAACCCGTGGTCGAAGGTCACGCGCACCCACAACATCGCGAAGATCTGCGAGCGCCACGGCGGCGGCGGCCACCCGGTGGTCGGCGCGATCTCGCTGCCCGCCGATCAGGTCGAGCGCGCGCAGCAGCTGATGAACGAGATCGCCGAGGAGCTCTCGCACTGAGCCCGGTCATCGTCCTCGGGCACCGCGGCGGTCGCGGGGAGGGGTGGCCGACCGAGAACACGCTCGGCGCGTTCGCGCGGGCGGGCCGTGAAGGAGCCGCCGGCGTCGAGCTCGACGTGCGGCTCACGCGCGACGGGATCCCGGTGGTCTTCCACGACCGCACCCTCGAGCGCGTGAGCGGCGGCGCCGACCGGCGCTCCATCGCGCAGCTCGTCGCGCGCGAGCTCCCGGTTCATGCGTGCGGCGAGCGCATCCCGCGGCTCGCCGAGGTGCTCGAGGCGCTTCGCGGCACGATCGTGAACGTCGAGGTGAAGACCGACGTGCAGCCGCGCACCTTGCTGGGCGAGGTCCCGCAGCGCCTGCGCCTGGTACGGGCAGTCACGCAGGTGGTCGCGGCGGCGCGCGACGTCGAGGTGCGTTTCTCGTCCTTCGATCCGCTGGCGCTGCTCGCGCTCGCCGCCCTCGCCCCGCGCGTTGCGCGCGCGATCCTCGTCGACCGCACCCCGGCCCGCGCCGCGACCCCGCTCGCGCTGTCGATGCGCCGCGCCGTCTCGGCCGCGCACCTCGAGGAGACCCTCTGCACGCCCGAGCGGGTGGCCCGGCTCCGGCGGGCGGGGCTCACCGTGGCGGCCTGGACCGTCAACGACCCGGCACGCGCGAAGGAGCTCGCGTCCCTGGGCGTGTCCTGGCTCATCACCGACGCGCCGGGCGCCCTCGTGCAGGCGCTCGCCGTCTGAGGATCACTCGTCGCAGACGACGCGCTCGGCGCGCAGCCCGGCGGGGGCGGGCTGCTCGAACAGCCCCTCGGTGAGCGGCGGGTTCCAGCTCACGTCCTCGTAGCGGAACAGCACGTCGGCCTGCTTGCCGGGCACCTCGACGTGGATGCTCCGCGGCAGCTCGGCCTGGCACACCGGACCGCTCGGCGGGATGGGCGCATCGATGCCGTCGGCGTCGACCTGCGTCTTCGCGGTGCTGGCCGGCCGGTGGTCGGCGAGCTCCGCATGGTAGACGACGAGCCCCTGCTGACGGACGAGCACGTCGACCACGCGGAGACGCTGCTCCTGCCACGGCTTGGCGAGGTCGGACGGGTGCGGAGCGAGGTGGAGCTCCTCCTCGGCGTCGCGCGTGCTCGGGATGCGCACCACGTAGTAGCCGTGGCTGCTCCACTCGACCGTCGCCTTGGCGTCGTCGTGCACGAGCACCGGCGCGTCCCCGCGGAGCAGCGAGACGAGGACGTGGCCGGGCATCGAGACGGTGGTCAGCCGCGCGATGTTGCACGCGCTCGCCGGCCCGAAGAGAAAGCGCTTCTCGCGCATGTCCGCGAACGCGAACCGCTGGGCGTCGGCGGTGAGCGTCGCGACGACGCCCACGTTCATCGGCCCGATCACGTCCATGCGCAGCCGCGCCGGCCAGAGCGCGAAGAAGAGCAGGTCACCGCGGACGCGTCCGGCCTTGCCGAAGTGGTCGATCTTCGCGTTCGCATGGATGCCGAGGCCGCAGTCCTGGGAGGCATGAACGCGGCTCAGCGCGGCGCGCGCGTCCGGCACGCGGGAGGCCGGCGCGGGCGTTCCACACGCGGTCGTCGCGATCGAGAGCACGGCCAGCAGCGAGCAGGGAAGGAGCCGGCCAGCGGCAGCACGAGCGCGCGATACGTTCATCGCTCGCGTGTCTATCGCGTCTCCTCCGTGCCGTAAATGAAGGGCCCTCAGTCGTCGTGCGCGGGCACGTGGCCGTGTCCCTCGGCGGCGTGCTCGATCGCGCTCTGGATCAGCGCGCTCACGTGCGCGTCGGCGAGCGAGTAGAAGATGTGCTTCCCGGCGCGGCGTCGCGACACGATCCGCTCGGCGCGAAGCAGCCTGAGCTGCTGCGAGACCGTGGAGAGCCCGACCCCGGCGGCATCGGCGAGCTCGGTCACGCACCACTCGCCGTCGCACAGGCGGTAGAGCAGCTTGAGCCGCGAGATGTCCCCGGCCGCGCGGAAGATGGCAGCTGCGCGCTCGAGCTCGTCGTCGCTGACCGTGCTCCGGCCGGCGCGCCGCGCGTGCTCCTCGGGCCCGCACTGCCCCTCGGCGCGGCCCTCGGCGATGGGCTTCTTGCCGCTCGCAGCGGCCGCCGGGCTCGCGGCGCCATTCGTCTTCGTGGGCGCGGTCCTCGTCATGTCACTTCACCATCCAGTCAAGTGTGCCCGCTGCGGGACGCTTCCGTCATTCAACACGCGGGCGGCGCCCCGGCGCAAGCGCTAGCCTCGCGGTCTCATGCCACTGCCGTCCATCGTGCGTCCCCTCGAGGACGGCTGGAGAGACGTGATCGACGCGGTGCTCGCCAGGCGCGGCGCCCCGCGGACCGGCGCGCACGCCGCGCTCGCCCCGAAGCTCCGCGAGCTCTCGCAGGCGTACAACCAGGGTCTCGCCGGCGATCAGGCGAGGGTGAAGGTCCCGCTCGACGCGCGGATCGCGTTCTCCTTCGCGCGCGACGTGCCGAAGGGCGCCGGCGCGGTCCGCGAGCTCGTCGCGACCGGGGCGCTCGCGGTGCCGCCCGAGGGCCGGGCGCTCCGCATCGTCGACCTCGGCGCGGGCCTCGGCGCGATGACCTGGGGCATCGCCCGTGCGCTCGCGGCGCGTGCCGACCGGCCGTTCGCGGTGGAGGCCCTGCTCGTCGACGAGGACGCGGCGGCGCTCGCGGCCGCGGTGGCGCTCGGCGCCGAAGCCGAGACGCGTCTAGGCGGGGCGGTGACCATGACGCTCCGCACGCGCACCGAGCGCCTGGCGAAGGGCATGACGCTGCCCGAGGCCGACGTCGTGGTGCTCGGGCAGGTGTTCAGCGAGATGGACGTCGGGCTCGACCCCGAGGCCCGCGCGGCGCGGCACGCCGACCTGCTCGCGGACCTCCTCTCCCGCGTGGTGGCGCCGGACGGGGCGCTCGTGATCGTCGAGCCGGCGCTCCGCGCGCGGACGCGCCACCTCCACGCGGTGCGGGACCGGCTCGCCGCCCGGGGCGTCACGGTGTTCGCGCCGTGCCTCCACGCCGCCGGCTGTCCGATGCTGGCGACCGAGGGCGACTGGTGTCACGAGGACCTCGCGGTGGACCTTCCTTCGTGGCTCGTGCCGCTGGCGCGCGCCGCGGGCCTGCGCTGGCAGGGGCTCACGTTCGCGCATCTCGTGCTGCGCCGCGACGGGCGGACGCTCCTCGGCAGCGCGCCGGCGGCGGGACCGCGGCGTGGGCAGCGGCACCTCCGGGTCGTCTCGGAGCTCATGGTCTCGAAGGGCAAGGCCGAGATCTTCGGCTGCACCACGGCGGGTGAGCGCGTCCGGCTCCGGCGCCTGGACCGTGACGCGAAGCTCACCGGCCCCGGCGCGCCGGCGACGCAGGCCTGGTCCGCGCTCGGGCGAGGCGACCTGGTCACCCTCTCCGTGGCGGCCGCCGACCCCGCGGAGGCCGCGATCGACGACCGAGGTCGGGTGAGCGGCGCGGCGGAGATTGACGTCTGGCCAGCAGGGAAGTAGCTGCCCCATGGAAGACGACGGGGGGGCGCGTCCTTGGAGGCTCGCCGGATGAAGGGGCTTTATGCGATCGTCGACACCAAGTTGGTCGAGGCGCGCGGTGCGGATGTCGTCGCGTACGCACGCGCGATCCTCGCGGCGCGTCCTGCCGCCATCCAGCTACGCGCCAAGGAGGTCTCGGCACGCGAGATCCTCGGGATGCTCCGCGCCATCGGCCCGATCTGCCGGCAGGCCGGGGTCCCGCTCGTCGCGAACGACCGCGCCGACCTGGCGGCGCTCGCCGGCTGCGAGTGCGTCCACATCGGGCAGGACGACCTCCCCTACGAGCTCGTCCATCGCATCGCGCCTCAGCTCGGGATCGGCATCTCGACGCACCGGCTCGACCAGCTCGCGCGCGCGCTGGCCGTGAAGCCGCGCTACGTCGCCTACGGGCCGGTCTTCGAGACCGCCAGCAAGGTGAACGCGGACCCGGTGGTGGGGCTGGAGGGCCTGAAGGAAGCAATCGTGATCGCGCGCGCCGCCGGCGTCCCGCTCGTCGCCATCGGCGGCATCACGCTCGCGCGCGCCGAGGAGCTCGCGCCCTTCGCCGACGCGTGCGCGGTGATCGGCGACCTGTTCCCGGCGGGCGCGACGCTCGCCGACGTGACGCAGCGGGCGCGCGAGCTCCACGCGGCGCTCGGCGGAGCACCGCCGGCGTCGCAGGCTCGTCCGTGAGCTTCCTCCTCGCGGGCGTCGTCGCGCTCGGGGCCAGCGGGGCGATGGCCGCGGGGCGCTGGCTCGCCCGCCGCGACAAGACCGGCAGAGACGCTCCTCCGGCACCGGGGGAGTCGCCGGCGGGCGAGGGGGATCCCGCCGCGCGCAAGGGCGACGACGCCCCGCCCGCTCGTCCCACCGCCGAAGGCGCGGCCGGGCACCTCGACGGCTTTCCCTGCCAGCTCGGCGACGTCATCATGCGGCTCACCGGCGAGGAGGCGTGGCTCGCGGGCGGCGTCGTGCTCGCCGAGGAGGCGCCCGTCGCGGTTCTCTTCGTCGCGCCGGACGCGGGCCACGACACAGCCGTGTACGCGCGACCGGCGCCGCGCGAGTCGCTCTTCTGGATGAGCCCGCTCGATGCCGGGGCCATCCTGGTGGGCGGCGAGCCGCCGACGTCGGTCGAGCACGATGGCATCCGGTTCGATCGCCAGCGGCGGCTGCCGCTCCGGCCGAAGCGCATCGGCGTCGGCGCGCCGGACGTCGGCGACAGCCTCGTGCTCGCGGAGTATGCGTCCGCCGGCGCGGAGCGGCTCCTCGTCCTGAGGACCTCGACCGGCACCTCGTTCGCCTACCGCGGCGTGGAGCTCGAGCCGTCGACGTACGAGGTCATCGCCTCCGGGCGCTCGACCCTCGACGACCCCTGAGCGAGCTCGATCAGAGCCCCCGCATCCGGGACAGCATCGACTCGACGACCATCTGCGGCGCGTTGTTGAAGTCGAGGTGCTCGAGCGCATCGAGCGCGAGCCGCCCCCGCGCCGCCAGCATCTCGGCCTCGCGCCGCCCCTCGCGTGCGGCCACCGCGGCCCGCTCGGCGAACGCCGACGCGAGCGCCCCGAGCCGCGCCCGGAGCTCGCCCTTCTCCTTCTTCGCGTCCTCGGCGAGCGCGAGCAGGGCCTCGATGCCGGGCGCCTCGACGGCCTCGAAGGCGCGCGTCACGAACCGCGTGCGGGCCTCGCTCTCCTCGGGGTCGGCGTGGAGCTCGGCGGCCTCGACGCTGCCGCCCGACAGGCGCGCCACCTCGCGGGCCCGGCCGGCCTCGGTCCCACGCTCGACGAGGAGCGCCTCGACGATGTCCGCCGGGAGCGGCGCGAACCGCACCCGCATCGCGCGGGACAGGATCGTCGGGAGGAGCGCGTCCGGCTGCGAGGTGAGCAGCAGGAAGTGCGTGCGGTCCCCCGGCTCCTCCAGCGTCTTCAGCAGCGCGTTGGCGGCCGACACGCTGAGCTCCTCGACGCGCCGGATGACGAACACCTTGGCGCGCCCCTCGTGCGGCGCGTAAGCCGAGCGCGCGAGCACGAGGGTGCGGATCTGGTCGATGGAGATGTCCTGCGTCTCGGGCGTGCGGCGGCCGATGGTGTTCGGCGCGTAGAGCCCGCGCTCGATCACGACGACGTCGGGGTGCACCGGCCTTCGTTCCTCGACGCGCGGCACCGCGCGCAGGCACGACGAGCAGGTGCCGCACGCGAGGAAGCTCGGCGCGCCGCCGCCGAAGAGCCCGCCCGGCGCGACCCCGCGCGTCTCGCACACGAGCGCCTGCGCGAGCCCGAAGGCCGCGAGCTCCTTGCCCACGCCGTCCGGCCCGGTGAAGAGGTAGGCGTGGTGGATGCGACCGGTCTCGAGCGCGCGGCGCAGCGTCTGCAGCGCCGTCTCCTGCGCGCGGACCTGGGCGAGCAGCGGTCGGGCATCCGTCACCATGGACGACCTCGATTAGGAGGCCCCGGCGGCCTCGTCAATGCGCGAGGCGTGTATCGTGGCTGCCCGTGCTGCTCGATCCCGACCGCCTGACCGAGCACGTGCACGGTCACCTCGGCTGGCTGGCCGCCGCGATGCTCGTCCATCCGGCGATCGTCCTGCGCAGCCGTACGCGCTCGGCACATCTCGCGGTCGGGCTCGGGACGGGCTTCGTGACGGTCGCCGCCGGCCTCGGCGCTCTCCTCTACGGCGCGTACCGGGCCCGGCTGCGGCAGGGCATCTTCCAGCACGCGCCGGAGGTCGGGCTCGTGTTCGAGCGGAAGGAGCACCTCGCGTTCGCCGCCCTCATCTTCGCGTGGACCGGATGCGCCGCCTACGTCGCCTCGCTGCGCGCGGTCGGCACGCTCCACGACACGCTGCGGGTCGCGGCGTTCCGGGCCTTCTGCGCGGCGGCCGCGCTCGCGGTCGTCACCGCGGTGCTCGGCACGGTCGTCGCGACGTATCGCTCGTTCTGAATCGTCTCCGGCGCGCCGGTCACTTCACGTTCGTCGTCGGGGCGCACGTCGAAACGCCGGCGCCCACGATCTTGAAGCCGATCTTCGACTTCACGCTCGTGATGCTCCCGTCCTTGGGGCTGTACTTCGTCACGTCGGAGCCGCTGTTGTCGCGGGGCAGCCCGCTCGATCCATCCGAGCTCGTGTAGATGTAGAAGTCGCCGCCGTAGAACGAGAAGGCCCACGCGTTGCCCGCGTACACGCCGGTGAGCTCCTTGTCGGTGCCCGGCACGATGTCGCCGGTCGCCTTCGAGATCTCCGCGACGTGCGCGGGGCTCGCGACGAAGAATCCATAGAGCTTTCCGTCGCCGGTGCCGGTGAGCTCGCTCGTGGTCCCCGCGAGATCGCCCGTGTACGGGCCGATGTACGAGAGCTGCAGCGACTTGGTGTCGAGCCTCGCGAGGCCCTGTCCGGCGCTGTCCGAGACGTAGAGCGACTCGGTCTGCCCGCCCTTCGTCTCGGTCGCGAAGCCCATGCCGAACTTGATGAACGACTCGGCCTGCGGCTGGTAGGCCGTCGCCTCGCACTTCAGGGTCTCGGTGCTGACCTTCCAGATCGATCCGTCGCTGTGGCGTACCCACGCGATGCCGGTGCGGTCGACCGCCATGGACGTCGGCGTCGCGCCGCCGGTCGGGCAGTCGAGGAATCCCTTGGCCTTGAACTCCGCGGTGGGCGGGTGAAACTGGTAGAACGTGCGGTCCTCGGAGATGACGAAGACGTCCTTGTTGTCCTCCTGACATGCGGCCTGGGGCGTGAGCCCGCCGCCGTCCGGCGTGACGAACACGCCGCTCCCGTCGGGGCCGCCGCCATCGCCGGGATCGGTCGGGTCGCTCCCTCCGCGCGAGCAGGCGAGCGAGAGCGCGCCGCTCGCGGTGGCGGCGAGGGCCGTGACGAGCGTGGCAACGGTTGCAGAAGAAAGACGCGCCAAGGACACCTCCCGAGGAGAGGATCGTAGCAGCAGGGCCGGCGCGCGGAGCTACTGCGTCGCGAGCTTCGTGAGCTCGCCTTCGGTCACGGGCTGCACCACCCCGCGCTCGGTGACGATCGCGGTGACGAGGGTGTGCGGGGTCACGTCGAACGAAGGATTCCGCACGCGTACGCCCTCGGGGACGATCGCCACGCTGCTGCCGTCGGGAAGGGCGAGGTGGGAGAGCTCCCGCTCGGCGCGCTCCTCGATGGGGATGCCGCCCCCGTCGGGGCATCCGAGATCCACCGTGCTCCACGGCGCGGCGACGTAGAACGGGACGTCGTGCGCCGCGGCGATGCAGGCGAGCCCGTAAGTGCCGATCTTGTTCGCGACGTCGCCGTTCCGCGCGATGCGGTCGGCGCCGACCACCACGAGGTCGACCTGCTTCTTGCCCATGAAGTGCGCGGCCATGGAGTCGGTGATGACCTCGACGGGGATGCGGTCCTTCGACAGCTCCCACGACGTGAGCCGCGCGCCCTGGAGGTACGGACGCGTCTCGCAGGCGAGCACGCGCACCTTCTTCCCGGCGTCGTGGGCGGCGCGGACGATGCCGAGCGCCGTGCCGTAGCCGCCGGTCGCGAGCGCGCCCGCGTTGCAGTGGGTGAGGATGGTCGCGCCGTCGGGCACGAACGGCAGGCCGAGCGTCCCGATGGCGCGGCACGCCGCGATCTCCGCCTCGTGGAGGCCGCGCGCCTCGGCGGCGAGCCGCTCGGTGCGATGCGCGAACGGCAGCCCCGCCGCCTCCTCGACGACGCGCTTCATGCGGTCGAGGGCCCAGGCGAGGTTCACCGCGGTGGGCCGCGAGGCGCGCAGCACGCGATCGGCCTCGTGCATGGCGGCGAGGAACGACGCGGCGTCGCCCTTCGCATCGGCCGCCGCGGCGACCATCCCGTACGCGGCGGTGACGCCGATCGCGGGCGCGCCGCGCACGAGCATGTCGCGGATGGCATCGGCCACGTCGGTGACGCGCGGGAGCACCTCGTAGCGCTCGATCTGCGGGAGCTTCCGCTGATCGAGCACGATGACGCGGTAGCCGGGCATCAGCTCGACGGCCGAGTACTGGCGGCCCCCGATCGGATCGGGATGAGGATGGGAGTGGCCGGTCCGGAGCGTGGGGAGCGGACGCCCGGCGTCGCTCATCCCCGGGCCCTCGCCGGAGCCCTTGCCCGAGCCGCGCGGATCTTCCGGGCCGCTCACGAGAGGCCGTCCTTGCCGCGCTTGCCGAGCCGCGTCGCGATCTCCTCGGCGACGGTGTCGAAGTCCTCGGCGGCGCGCTCCCGGTCGCCCTCGACGTAGGCCACGAGCGCCTCGGCGGCGACGATGGCGAGGCTCACGTTCACGCCGCGCTCGGTGAGCACCGCGCCGACCTCGGGATTCTTGAGGAGCACGTCGAGATCCTCGAAGACCTCGCGCAGCTCCTTCATCGCACGGGGCTCTTCAGGGCTCATGGCCAGGCATTTTAGCCGAGTCCGCCCGCAGGCGAGCGATGTTCTCGCGGCTCGCGCCGAGCGCCCCCGCATGGGCCAGCGCCTGCTCCGCCTCCGCTCTCCGGCCGAGCCGCAGGAGCGCCCAGGCGCGGCCGAGCTCGGCCCCGGAATAGGCGGGTCGCTGCGCCAGGATGCGATCGTAGGCGCTCAGCGCGCCCGCGGGATCCCCGCGCACCACCGCGACCGACGCCAGACCGAGGAGGTTCTCCGTGCTCTTCGGGTCGGCGGCAAGGCCCTGTTCGTAGGCCTGGCGCGCGCCGTCGAGATCATGGAGGTGGAGCCGCACGAGCCCGAGCGCGTGAAGCAGCTCGGCGTCGTGGGCGCCCCGCCGCACCGCCTCCTCGAGCCGCGGCAGGGCAGCCTCGGCCTCGCCCCAGCGCGCCGCGCGCATGCCGCCCTCGCGTGGTCCGAGCGGCGACGCGCTCGCCTTTTCCGCGCCCGTGTCGTACGCCGCCAGCGCCTCGTCGTAGCGGTGCGTGAGCTCGAAGGCGTGTCCGAGCTCGATCCAGGGCACGGGATCGCCGGGCAGCCGCCGTTCGAGCTCCGCGACCTCGGCGCGCGCCTCGTCGAGCTGTCCCTGGTAGGCGAGCACGCGGACGAGCAGGCGCCGCGACGGAACGTCCTGCGGGTGCCTGGCGAGCTCGCCGCGGAGCAGCGTCACGGCCTCGGTCTCGCGGTGCATCCGTACGAGCTGCTGGGCGCGCTCGACGGGCCCGGGGCGCACGCACCCGCCGATGACGAGCGCAGCGACCGCGGCGAGCACGAGCCGCCCCGCACGCCCGCGACTCGTGGCTCCAAGGCGGCGCGTCACGTGGTAATGGTCGCACGGAGAGACCACATGGATATCCGAATCATTGGCGTCCTCGGCGCCGGGCAGATGGGCGGCGGCATCGCGCAGGTCGCGGCGGCAGCGGGCTACGACGTCGTCCTCGCCGACGCGTCGGTGGAGCTCGCCACGAAGGGTCGCGCGAAGATCGACGCCATGCTCGGCAAGCAGGTCGAGAAGGGCAAGCTCACCGCGGAAGCCAAGGACGCGCTCGTCGGGCGCATCAAGCCGGCCGGCAGCCCGTCCGACTTCGGCGCGTGCGACCTCGTCGTCGAGGCGGCGACCGAGAACGTCGAGCTGAAGCTCCAGCTCTTCAAGGCGTGCGACGCCGCGATGAAGCCCGGCGCCATCCTGTCGAGCAACACCTCCAGCATCTCGCTGACGCGTCTCGCGGGGGCGACGCGCCGTCCCGAGCTCGTCGTCGGAATGCACTTCATGAACCCGCCGCCGCTCATGAAGCTGGTCGAGATCGTGCGCGCCGTGCAGACGTCGGAAGAGACGTACGCCGCGGTGAAGGCCGCCGCCGAGCGCATGGGCAAGACCGTCACCACGAGCAACGACGCTCCCGGCTTCCTCGTGAACCGCATCCTCGTCCCGATGCTCTGCGAGGCGTGCTTCGCGCTCCAGGAGGGCGTCGGCAAGCCCGAGGACATCGACACCGGCGCGCGGCTCGGCCTGAACCACCCGATGGGGCCGCTCGAGCTGTCCGATCTCATCGGCCTCGACACGGTCCTCGCGATCGCCGACGTGCTCCATCGCGACCTCGGCGACGACAAGTACCGCGCGCCGACCATGCTGCGAAACCTCGTCGCCGCCGGCTGGCTCGGCAAGAAGACGGGCCGCGGCTTCTACACGTACGACGCGAGCGGCAAGCGCATCCCGGCCTGACCGCCGCGCCCCGCGCGCGCGCTTCAGAGCGCGCCGCGGGCGTGATACGCGGGGCGCATGACCAACGTGCTCTCGGCCCGCGAAGGCGGCCTCGCCATCCTCACGCTGAACCGTCCCGACAAGCTGAACGCGCTGAACCGCGAGCTGCTCGAGGAGCTCGACGCCGAGATCGCGACGCTGCTCGCGGCGACGGGTGACCAGCGCGTCGCGTGCGCGATCATCACCGGCGCGGGCGAGAAGGCGTTCGCGGCGGGCGCCGACATCGCGGCGATGCTGCAGATGAGCCCCGAGGAGGCGCGGCAGATGTCCGAGCTCGGGCACCGCGTCGGCTCGCGGATGGAGCGTGCGCCGTTTCCGTTCATCGCCGCGGTCAACGGCTTCGCGCTCGGTGGCGGCTGCGAGGTGGCCCTCGCATGCGACTTCATCTACGCGAGCGACAAGGCGAAGTTCGGCCAGCCCGAGGTGAACCTCGGCGTCATCCCGGGCTTCGGCGGCACGAACCGCCTCGCGCGGCGCGTCGGCATCGGGCGGGCCCGGGAGCTCTGCTACACCGGCGACGTCATCGACGCGGCAGAGGCCCTTCGCATCGGCCTCGCCAACGTGGTCGTCCCGCATGCCGAGCTGATGGACCGCGTGAAGGCAACGGCCCAGAAGATCGCCGCCAAGGGACCGCTCGCGATCGCGCAGGCGAAGCGCGTCCTCTACGCCGGCGCCGACGTGCCGGTGGACGTGGCGAACGCCCTCGAGACGCAGGCCTTCGCCGTCCTGTTCGGCTCGAAGGACCGCACCGAGGGGATGGGCGCGTTCGTCGAGAAGCGGAAGGCCGCGTTCACCGGCACGTGATTGACCCCCTGACGCCCTGACGCTACGTGGGGGAGGTGAGCTCCATCCCGGCTGCCCCCCCTCCGCGGTTCTCCCCCAAGCCCCCGTGGCTCAAGGTGCGGGCGCCGGGCGGCGAGAGCTACACGACGCTGAAGGAGACGTTCCGGGAGCTCGATCTCCACACCGTCTGCGAGGAGGCGCGCTGCCCCAACGTCGGCGAGTGCTGGAACGAGGGCACCGCCACGGTGATGCTCCTCGGCGACGTCTGCACGCGGGGCTGCCGCTTCTGCGCGGTCACGACCGGCAACCCGCGCGGCGCGGTCGACGGACGGGAGCCCGAGCACGTCGCCCGCGCCATCGCGCGCATGGGCCTCCAGTACGTGGTCATGACGATGGTGGACCGCGACGACCTCCTCGACGGCGGCGCCTCGCACGTGGCGCGCACCGTCACGCGCCTTCGTGAGCTCCGGCCCGACATCCTCGTCGAGACGCTCCTCGGCGACTTCGGCGGGCACCACGACTACATCGACGTGACGGTCGACGCGAAGCCGCACGTCTGGGCGCACAACATCGAGGTGGTCGCGCGTCTCCAGCGCACCATCCGCGACGTGCGCTGCAGCTACGAGCGGTCGCTGGGCGTCCTGAAGCGCGTCAAGGATCGCGACCCGACGCGCATCACGAAGTCCTCGATCATGGTCGGCATCGGCGAGCGCGACGAGGAGGTCCTCGAGACGCTCGCCGACCTCCGGGCCGCCGGCACCGACCTCGTGACCATCGGCCAGTACCTCCGTCCCTCGAGCAAGCACGCCGCGGTCGACCGCTTCGTGACGCCCGAGCAGTTCGAGGCCTACGCGGTCGAGGCGCGCAAGATGGGCTACGCCTACGTCGCGAGCGGTCCTCTCGTTCGCAGCTCGTACAAGGCGGCCGAGGTCTTCGTGCGCAGCATCCTCCGCCCCGACGATCCCGGGGCCGCCGAGGTCCTCATCAAGGAGCGCCTCGCCGAGGCGCAGCGCGCCGCGGCAGCGCTCGGAGGTGACGAGGCCCCGCGCACCACGAGCGAGCTCGCGGCCCGTGCGACGCACTCGCTGCTCCCCGCCGCGAGCCTGCTCCGCCGGTCCTGAGCCGACCCGCCACGCTCGAGGTCGGGTAGGGAAGGGTGGGAGCTACTTCCGCGCGCCGCGGCGAAGGCGCGCGCGGCGTGCTTAGCTTGGAAGAACTTCGGCGCTCCCTGCGTCGTACAAGGAGCCCATGAGCATCCGTCGTCCCCTCGTTCTCGCGCTCGCGTCCCTCGGCGTCGGTGTCTCGGTCCTCGCCGCCCCGTGCGTCACCCGCCTCGCGCACGCCGACACGGGCGCGCCGCCCGCGGGCAACCTCCCGACCTCGAGCACCACCGTCGAGTCCGTCCCCGACCGCATCGCCGGCGAGCTCGTGGTCGACGTGAAGGACGATCTATCCGAGCAGGACATCCAGGCGCTCGGTCGCGAGTACGGCATCACGCTCCAGGACAACTCCCCGGGCGTGAAGGGCGACGGCAACGTCGAGCTCGCCGAGGTCGACCCCTCGCGCATCGCCGACCTCGTCGCGCGCCTCTCGCGTGATGGCCGCGTCGAGGCGGTCGAGGAGGACTCGGTCGCCCGCGCGTTCTTCACGCCGAACGATCCGAAGTACTCCGAGCAGTGGCACATGCAGCGCGCTGGCGCCGAAAAGGCGTGGGACTACGCGTGCGGCGAGGGCGTCACGGTCGCCGTCGTGGACACCGGCATCGCCTGTTACGACGCGGGCGGCTTCATGAAGGGCACCGACCTCGCGGGTACCCAGTGCGTCCCCGGCTACAACTTCGTCGGCAAGAACGACGTCGCGGCCGACGATCAGGGGCACGGCACGCACGTCGCCGGGACCATCGCGCAGACCACCAACAACGGCGTCGGCGTCGCGGGCCTCGCGCACTGCGCGAAGCTGATGCCGGTGAAGGTCCTCTCGGCGCGCGGCTGGGGCACCATGGCCGACGTCGCGGAGGGCATCCGCTGGGCCGCCGACCACGGCGCCCAGGTCATCAACCTGTCCCTCGGGTCGGACTCGAAGAGCCCGGTCGTCGAGAAGGCCGTCGCGCACGCCCACCAGAAGGGCGTCGTGGTCGTCGCGGCCGCCGGCAACTCCGGCAAATCCGTCGGCTACCCCGCGGCGTACGACGGCGTCATCGCGGTGAGCGCGACCGACAAGAACGACGCCATCGCGTGGTTCTCGTCACGCGGCCCGCAGGTCTCGATCGGCGCCCCCGGCGTCGGCGTCACCCAGCAGACGATCTGCGAGTCCGGCAAGAACAAGTGCGAGCAGTGGGGCGTGTTCAACGGCACCAGCATGGCCTCGCCGCACGTCGCCGCGGCGGCCGCGATCCTGGTCGGGCAGGGCGTCACCGATCCCGACAGCGTGAAGGCGGTCCTCGAGGCGACGGCCACCCCCAAGGAGGACAAGAACCTCTTCGGCGCCGGCATCCTCGAGGCCGGCAAGGCCGCGGCGCACACCCACTGGGTCCACTTCGGCGTGCGCCTCGCCGCGCTCCTCGCGATGGCGGCGTTCGTGGCGAGCCGCATCAAGAAGCGTGGCGGCTCGATCGAGAAGGGCTCCGGGAAGGTGCTCGGCGCGGCACTGGCCGGCTTCGGTCTCCTTCCGTTCCTGCCGGTGCTCGGCATCCCGGCCCGCCTCGGCGCGCTCCGCTGGGTCGCCGATCTCGCAATGCGTCCCTTCGGCGAGTGGGATCTCCTGCTCGCGCCGGGCGCACACAAGCTGCTCCTCATGGCGAGCGTGGCTCCCGCGTTCTTCCTGACGACGTTCTTCTTCAACAACAAGAAGGTCCGTCCGTTCGTCGGCGGCTTCGCGCTCGGTACCGCGGCCCTCATGGCGCAGATTGGCCTGAGCGGCGAGACGCAGTTCGTGCTCGGCTCCTTCGCGCTCCGCCTCTTCTGCGTCGCCAACGTCCTCGCGGCCCTGTGGGTGGCGCGGATGACGCTCGACACGAAGAGCGCCTGACCGCAGGCCCGCCGCGCCGAGGGCTTCAGGCCTTCTTCGCGGCGGGCGGCACGACGCGCGGGAAGAGAAATCCCGTCGCGGCCGCCGCGACCGCGAGGCCCGCCACGATCCACATCACGCGGCCGACGCCGAGCTCGAGGTCGCCGGAGATCGACGCGAGCACCGACGGATCGAGCGAGCGCCGCTCCGGTCCCAGGATCTTCGCGACGAGAGACGCGCCGCCCACGTTCCTGGCCGCGCCCGAGGTGAGCGCGCTCGCGAGCACGACGCCCATGACGCCGACCGCGAGCGTGCCGCCGATGTTGCGGAAGAACATCGTGCTCGCGGTCGCGACGCCGCGCTCCGCGAACGTCACGGCGGTCTGCACGCCGATGATGAGCGGCGAGTTGGAGAGGCCCATGCCGATCCCGAAGAGCACCGCGACCAGCCGGAGCTGCATCGCGGACGCGTGATGCGCGAGCAGCGCGGCCATGAGCACGGAGGAGGCCGCCACCATCAGGAACCCGGTCCGCACGAGCGCCCGGAAGCCGAGCTTCACGATGAGGCGGCCCGAGATGGCGCTCGCCACCGGCCAGCTGACCGCCATGCCTGCGACGATGCTGCCTGCCTCGGTCGGGCTCGAGCCGAGGACGCCCTGCGCGTAGAGCGGGAGGAACGTGACGACGCCCAGCATCGCGCCGCCCGCGAGCGCGGAGAGCGCGCTCGCCGTCGCGAGGATGCGTTGCCGGAAGAGGCGCAACGGCAGGATCGGCTCCTGGGCGCGCGCCTCGACCCACAGGAAGAGCCCGGTGAGCAGCGCGCTCGCCGGCAGGAGGACCAGCGGAAGGTGGCCGTCGGTGCCGAGCAGCAGCGCGACGACGGCGACCACGAGAACGGCCGCCCCCGCGAGATCGAGCCGGTGCTCGCGCTTGTCGATCTCTTCGACGAGCGACACCGCAAGGATCGCCGCCGAGAGGAGACCGAACGGCACGTTCACGTAGAACACCCAGCGCCAGGACAGCGTCGCCACGATGACGCCGCCGAGCAGCGGCCCGGCGAGACCGGCGATCGCCCACACCGCGCCGAAGATGCCCTGCATCCGTCCGCGCTCCTCGAGATTGAAGATGTCGCCGACGATGGTGAGGGCCATCGGCTGCATGCCTCCGGCGCCGATCCCCTGGATCGCCCGGAACGCGATGAGCTGCTCCATCGTGCGCGCCTGGCCGCTCGCCATCGAGCCGAACAGGAAGAGCGCGATGCCGATCATCATCACCGGCTTCCGCCCGTAGAGGTCGGCCAGCTTGCCGTAGATCGGCACCGTGACCGTCGACGTGAGCATGTACGCGGTGAAGACCCAGGCGTAGTGGAGGGCGCCGCCGAGCTCGGCCACGACCGTCGGCATCGCCGTGGACACGACGGTCATCTCCATCGCGGCCATGAAGAGGGCGAGCAGGAGCCCCACGACGGTCGCGGGGCGGTGGGTTCGGCGGCGGGTGCTCACGAGGCGGCGCACGCTACCACGACCCTTGCTGTCGCCGCTCCGTACGGTGGTACGCTGCAAGAGCCGATGTCATTGAAGATCGATCAAGACCACTCGCGCTTCCGGGCAATCGTGCGCGGGAAGATCCGGCAGAACCTCCGCAAGTACATCTCGCAAGGCGAGATGATCGGCCGCAAGGGCAAGGACCTCGTCTCGATCCCCATCCCCCAGATCGACATCCCGCGCTTCCGCTTCGGCGACAAGCAGCAAGGCGGCGCCGGTCAGGGCGACGGCAACCCCGGTGACCCGATGGGCGGCGGCGAGGAAGGCGAAGAGGGCGAGGGCGGCAAGAAGGCCGGCGAGGGCGCCGGCGAGCACAACCTCGAGGTCGACGTCACGCTCGAGGAGCTCGCCGACATCCTGGGCGAGGAGCTGCAGCTCCCGGACATCCAGGACAAGGGCAAGAGCAAGATCATCAACGCCAAGGATCGCTACACCGGCATCCGGCGCGTGGGTCCCGAATCGCTCCGCCACTTCCGGCGCACGTACCGCGAGGCGCTCAAGCGTCAGATCTCGACCGGCACCTACTCACCGACCAGCCCGATGGTCGTCCCGATTCCCGACGATCGCCGCTACCGCAGCTGGAAGACGCAGCCCGAGCCCGTCGCCAACGCGGTCATCATCTACATGATGGACGTCTCTGGCTCGATGGGTGACGAGCAGAAGGAGATCGTGCGCATCGAGTCCTTCTGGATCGATACGTGGCTGCAGAAGCAATACAAGGGGCTCGAGAGCCGCTACATCATCCACGACGCGGTGGCGCGCGAGGTCGATCGCGACACGTTCTTCCACACGCGCGAGTCGGGCGGCACGATGATCTCGAGCGCGTACAAGCTGTGCTCGCAGCTCGTCGACGATCACTACCCGCCGGACGAGTGGAACATCTATCCGTTCCACTTCTCGGACGGCGACAACTGGTCGATGGACGACACGCTCGCCTGCGTCGACATCCTGAAGCAGAAGCTCCTGCCGCGCGTGAACATGTTCGCGTACGGACAGGTCGAGAGCCCCTACGGCTCCGGTCAGTTCATCAAGGATCTGCGCGAGCACTTCCAGAAGGACGACCGCGTGGTCACGAGCGAGATCCGTGACAAGGACGCGATCGTGAGCAGCATCAAGGAATTCCTCGGCAAGGGCGCGTAGGCGCGCCATCGTGCGAGCTCCTCTCCATACCCTGCGAGTGCTCCTGGTCGCCGTCGCGCTGGCCGGCTCGCCGGCGGGCTGCGCCGAGGGTGCGCCGCCGGTCGCGCCGACCGCGGCGCGCGCCGACAACGACCCCGGCGACCTGCTCCTCACCGCGCCAGGAACCCCGATCGCCCTCCGCCGCAGCGTGGTCGCCGACGAGTACTTCTGGCTGCGAACGAAGGTGCTGGAGGGCGATCCGCCGCCCCTCTTCGGCGAAGCCTTCAGCGCGATGCACGAGCTGCGCTCCGATCTCGCGGCCGATCCAACCGCCTACGAGGACCTCGAGGTGCCGCTGGGCCAGGTGAGCCACGCCTCCGAGCTCGTCGATCTCTACGCGCAGCTCCCCGAGAAGAAGGACGTCGGCGGGCGCATGGTTTCCTTCCGCGCCGACGCGGTCCGCCTCGCACGCGCGATGTCGGCCGCCGAGGGGCCGTTCAAGCGCGGCCCCTACCGTGAGCACGCGGGAGCCATCGAGGTTGCCGCGAAGGATCTCGGCGAGCACCTCGTCGCGCGCGAGGGGGCGATCCTCCAGGCCATCCAGGCCGACATGGGATTCGCCGACGGCGTGAGGCCGCTCGTCATCACGCTGGTGAACGACGCCCCGTTCCCCGGCATCTTCGCGGCCGATGCGCGCGGCCGGAACATGGCGAGCTTCGTGCGCGTGCGCGGGCTCGAGGGCAGCGTGCTCGTCGAGACCGTGCTGCAGGAGTCGCTGCACGCGCTCGACGAGATGACGGTACGAGAGCCCACCGCGCTCAACGCGCTGCGTGCTGCGCTGGCCAAGCGGGGCGTCGACGACTCCGACACGAATGCCGAGATGGCCATCACCACCGTGACCTCGGCCGAGGCGGCGAGCCTCGTGCGCCGCTTCGTGGACCCCGGCCACCGTGCGCTCGGCGAGAAGGGCTTCTACACGCTCTACCCACCGGCTCCGGCGATCGTCGCCGCGTGGAGCCGCCACGTGGACGCGGGCGAGGCGCTCGAGCTGACCGCCGACGCCATCGCGCGAGCGGTCACGTCCTCCGACCTCTAGCGCGCAGCGAGGCTAGTCGTTCGCGGCAGTGCCTTCGCGGGGCGCCGCGCAGCGCACGAGGATGGCGCCGCGCCGCCGGCTGTACATGTCGCCGCCCCACCGCTCCTGCGGGGGCAGGGTCTGCACGTTGACGCCGGCCTTCGGAGCCGGACCGCCGGCTCGCGGCGCGTCCTCTTCGTCGGCGACCTCGACCGCCTGCACGTGCCGGCCGGCCGGCGCTCCGGGCGAGGCCGCGTTCGCGAAGTAGTAGCCGGAGGGGCAGACCTGCGCCGCCGCGCGATAGCACTTCTGATCCATGTGCCGGCACGAGATGCGGACCCAGGCGTCGCTCCCGTCCGGTCCGCGGACCTCCTCGACCCGTACCCGGTTGCACGCGGCCGTGGTGACGAGCGCGAGAGTACCGAAGAGCGACATCACGAGGCGCGTGCGCAGGAGCATCGCGTGCTCCTCTGCAACGGCGGTGCCCGTCACGAACAGCCATGTTTCTCCGGTGCGCAGCGCTCGAGCCATTGCCTCCTGTGAACGCCGGTGGACGCCGATCGTGTGCGCGGTGCCGGACGGATCCGGTACGCTCCAGGGTCATGAGCGAGTTCGCGCTGAAGACCGCCCTGCCCACGTACCTGGCGAAGGAGCAGGAGCGCATCGAGAAGATCGCGGCCGACGCGGGGCTCGACTTCTTCCCGACCGTCTTCGAGATCCTCACCTACGACCAGATGAACGAGATCGCGGCGTACAGCGGCTTCCCGAACCGCTACCCGCACTGGCGCTGGGGCATGGAGTACGAGCAGCTCGCGAAGAGCTACGAGTACGGTCTTTCCAAGATCTACGAGATGGTCATCAACAACAATCCCTCGTACGCGTACCTGCTCGAGGGAAACTCGCTGACCGATCAGAAGCTCGTCATGGCCCACGTGTACGGGCACGTCGACTTCTTCAAGAACAACTTCTCGTTCCGCGCCACCGACCTCGACACCGGCGGCCGCACGACGAACCCCGGCCAGCGCCCCAAGAACTACGATCCGAACCGCCGCTGGATCGACAAGATGGCGAACCACGGCTCGCGCGTGCGTCGTCACGTGGCGCGGCAGGGCATCGACAAGGTCGAGGACTTCATCGACCAGTGTCTCAGCCTCGAGAACCTCGTCGACCCGCACGCCGCCTTCCGCGGCCGCCGCGTCGTGAAGGACCCCGACGCCGAGGAGGTCGCGACCGAGGTGCCGCGCCTCAGGTCGAAGGGCTACATGGAGTCCTTCATCAATCCGGTCGAGTACCTCGATCAGCAGCGCGCGAAGATCCAGGCCGAGAAGGACCGCGAGAAGAAGTTCCCGACGCACCCCGAGCGCGACGTCCTGCTCTTCCTGATGGAGAACGCGCCGCTCGAGCGGTGGGAGCACGACATCCTCGAGATCATCCGCGAGGAAGCGCTCTACTTCATGCCGCAGATGCAGACGAAGATCATGAACGAGGGCTGGGCCAGCTACTGGCACTCGCTCCTGCTCACGACCAAGATCCTCGATGCCTCCGAGATCGTCGATTATGCCGACAACAACGCCGGCGTGATGGCCACCTCGGGCGGCCGCCTGAATCCCTACAAGCTCGGCGTCGAGCTCTATCGCTCCGTCGAGGAGCGCTGGAACAAGGGACAGTTCGGCAAGGAATGGGAGGAGTGCGACGACCTCGACGCGAAGCGGAACTGGAATCTCCGCCTCGGGCTCGGCAAGCAGAAGATCTTCGAGGTGCGGTCGCTCTACAACGACGTCACCTTCATCGACGAGTTCCTCACTCCCGACTTCTGCCGCGATCACAAGCTGTTCAGCTTCTCGTGGTCGAATCGCAACGAGCGCTTCGAGATCGAGACGCGCGAGTTCAAGCAGGTGAAGGAGAAGCTGCTGTTCCAGCTCACCAATGCCGGCAATCCCTTCATCTACGTCGAGGACGCGAATCACGACAATCGCGGCGAGCTCCTCCTCAAGCACGAACACCAGGGCATCGATCTCCGCGCCGACTACGCGCGCGAGGTCATGAAGAGCCTCGTGCGCGTGTGGAAGCGGCCGGTCAACCTGCTCACCATCGTCGAGGCCAAGCAGGTGATGGTCCGTTACGACGGGCGCGAGCACTCGACGCGGCACATGCGTCCCTGAGCGCGTGATCGTGCCGCCGTTCGTTCGTGACGAGAGCCACTGGCTCTTCAAGCTTTCGCCCGAGGAGTGGATCCGTGCCGCTCTCGCGGATCTGGCGCGCGCCGAGGCGGCCTTCCGTGCGCGCGATCAGCGAGGCGGTCTGGTGGGCGCCAGGCGCGCCGCCGGGATGGCGCTGAACGGGCCGCTCGCGGTCACGCCCGACCTGCCGTGGGGGCGTACGTACGTCGAGCACCTCGGCGCGCTCGCGAAGGATGCGTCCGCGCCGCCGCGGGTCGTCGAGGGGTGCCGCGTGCTGCTCGACACGCCGCTTCCCGGACCGGCCAAGCTCGTCACGCTGCGCACGTCGACCGCGGACGAGCGCATCCTCGAGGCGGCGCGCGACGTCATCGCGCACGCGTACTCGATCGTGAAACGAAGCGAAGGAACCGTCGAGCCATGAGGACACGCGTGCGATCCGGGCTGGTGCTCGTCGGGCTCTCGATCCTCTCGTTTGCGTGCGAAGGAAAGCCTGCGACGAGCCCGGAGGCCGTCGCGCCGGCGCCAGTCTCCGTCGCCGCTCCCTCGTCAGAGCGCGCGGCCCCGAGCGCTCCTGCGGCGGCCACCCCGGCGCCTTTCCAGGCGTCGCCCGCATCGAACGGCGACGCGCTCCCGCCGCCGAGACCGACGACGATCCCGCTCGCGGTGACCGGCGACGAGAAGCTCGATGCGCTCCTCGCCGCGGGCGACAAGGCCTGCGAGGAAGGCGACCTCGGCAAGGCCGCTGCTGCGTACAAGTCGGCGATGACCCAGGCGCCGAAGCGGGCCGCTCCGATCGTCGGCGCCGCGCGGGTGCGTGCGAGCAAGGCGAGCCCGAGCCTCGGCTTTGCGGCTGCCGAGAAGAGCCCCGAGGTGCTCGCGGCGGTCCGCGACCTGAAGCGCGCCGTCGACCTCGAGCCCGCCTTCGGTCCCGCGCAGACCGAGCTCGGTCGCGCCTACCTTCTCCTCGGGGACGCGCCGAACGCCGAGGCGTCGCTCCGGCGCGGCGCGAGCATCCTCGCCGGTGACGCCGAGGCGCACTCCGCGCTCGGCGTGGCGCTGCTCGCGACCGGCAAGACCGAGGAGGCGCTCGCCGAGCTCACGCGCGCGCGCGACATCGACCCGGGCAGCGCGGCGCGCCGCGGCAACCTCGGCACCGTGCTCTTCATGCGCGGCAAGGTCGCGGAGGCGATTCGCGAGTACGAGATCGAGGTGCGCCTCGTCCCGGACGACCCGCGCGCGCACTCCGATCTCGGCACGGCGCTCCTCGCGCAGAACGACTTCACGCGCGCGGTCCCCGAGCTGCGGCACGCCATCGCCATCGATCCGAAGCGCGCCACGTTCCACTCGAACCTCGGATACGCGCTGCAGCTCTCGGGCAAGCTGACCGACGCCGTCGCGGAGTATCGTGAGGCCATCAAGCTCGATCCCAGGCTGGCGAGCGCATGGATCAACCTCGCGACTGCGCTCGCCCGTGACCCGAAGGGACGGGCCGAGGCGCGTCAGGCACTCAAGACTGCAGCGGCTCTCGACGCGTCGGACCCTCGCGTGAAGGCGAACCTCGAAGAGCTCGATGCGCTCGAGAAGAGCAGCCCGCAAAAGCCCTGAAATCCCAGGTGATCGAGGGCACCGCGTGGATTATGCAAGGATGTTCGGGACGTTGCCCGAATGGCCACGATTTGCGTGCAGGATCCACGTTGACGGCCCGGCCGGACCGCGCGTACCGTACGGCCCAGCTTGGGTATCACTCGTATCACGCAGTAGCGGAGGCTCGGATGGCATTGGGCAAGGTGAAGTGGTTCAACGACGAGAAGGGGTGGGGCTTCATCAAGCAGGACAACGGTGCCGACGTGTTCGTGCACTACTCCCAGATCTCCGGTGACGGCCGCCGCCGCCTGTTCGAGGACGAGACCGTCGAGTTCGAGATCAAGGAAGGTCCGAAGGGGCTCCAGGCCATCAACGTCGTCCGCCAGGACGGCGCGCCCGCCTCCTGACCCGCCGCTCACGCTGAGCACGAAGCGCTCGCACCCGGAAGGGCGCGGGCGTTTCGCTTTTTGTCTGCTATCCCGGGCGGCGTGCGGCGCGCTCTCTCCTGCCTTGCGGGCTGTCTCGTGGTCGTCGGTGGTCTCGCGTTTGCGGGCGCGGCGTGCTCGACGAGCGACGGCTCCGCCCCGAGCACCGATGCGGGGTCGGCCGAACGCGACGCCGTGGGGAGCGACGGCGGCGGCGAGGCCGAGGACGGCAGCGCGGTCACGAGCCGGCTCGAAGCGCCGCCGCCGCTCACCGTCGACGAGGAGAGTGACGCCGCGCTCGTCCCGATCGCGCAGGGCATCGACCACTTCGACGCCGCGGATCTCCCGCCCGGCGCGCACCTCGACGCGAAGACCGGGACCGTCACGTTCCATCCCGACTTCACCCAGAGCGGCAGTTACGACATCGCGCTGACCGGCCGCGCGCTGCCCCCGCACGCCGCGTTCGAGAAGACGGTGCACCTCGCGCTCACCGTCCGGCCCTCGATCACGCCGATCGCGCCGGTCATCGTCGCGCAGACCGAGGGCAGCGGCTTCACGCGTCTCACGGTTCGGCAGGTCACCGACGCCTTCCTCGACTCGCCGGGGTACGCGGGGAGAACGTTCGACGCGATCGTCGTGGTGCCGAAGCTCGCGGCCGGGACGAGGGCGCCCGTCATCGTCTCGCTCCACGGGTTCGGCGGCGCGCCGGACCCGAACGCCGGGAGCACGACGACCTTCCGCATCGAGCCGCACGATCCGTACGAGACGTACTGGTGGGGCTACTCGGACGCGCTGCCCGGCGCCCCTCCGGCCGGTCACGCGCCGCCCTACACGATGCGCCGGGTGCTTCATCTGGTCGACTGGTTGCTCCGCGCCTACCCGGCCGCCGACCCGGACCGCGTCTTCGCGTCGGGCGCGTCGATGGGCGGCGCAGGCGCGCTCACGATGGGCCTCCTCCACGCGCGGCACTTCGCGGGCGTCGACGCCACGATCGCGCAGGCCATCCCGCGCAACCATCGTCCGTCACGCATCGCGCAGCTGACCGCGCTGTGGGGATCGCCCGCGGCGAACCTCGACGGGATGTGGGACGTGGGGGACGTCACGCGCGTGCTCCGCGACGTGCCCGAGGCGCGCGAGCAGCTCGTCTTCACGAAGCACGGCAAGGACGACCCCACCATCCACTTCGGCGCGGTGGTCACGAGGAGCGCGCTCACCGGGAAGACGTTCTACGAGTCGCTCGAGGAAGAGCGCATCGGTCACCTCTCGATATGGGACGAGGGTGCGCACGGTCCCGCCGATCCGGTCCTCGGCGACCACTGGTGGGATGCGAGCTGGAGCCGCGTCACCGACGGCAAGAGCCGCCTCGGTCGGCGCACCGCGTTCCCGGCCTTTTCCCGGTCGAGCGCGAACGGAAACCCCGGCGATGGCAGCGGCAACGGCAAGGTGCCGTTCGAGATCGAGACCGGCTACAGCGCGAACGTCGACGTCCCGGGTGACACGGGCTGGTCGGGGGACATCGCGGGCGCGCTGAACCGGTTCCTGCGCTGGGACGCGACCGCGATCACCGACGAGCGCGACTCGTTCGCGATGCCCCTCTTCGTCGTCACGTCGCCCGGCACCGCGCCGCCGCGGGACGGCTACCCGACGAAGGGCGACCTCTACGCCGGGACGCCTCCCATCACCGTCGACGTGACGATCCGGCGCGCTCAGCGCTTCCGCCCGCACGCCGGAGAGGCCGTGCACTGGGCGTTCGGTGGGCTGGCCGGCGACGTCGCCGCCTCGCCGGACGGCAGCGTGACCGTGCCCGCGCTACCGCTCACCACCACCGCGACCGTGCTCTCGCTCGCGGCGCGCCGCTGAGATCAGGCAGCGACGAGCGGGACGCCTTCGACGTGGAACGTGTCGGTCCCGGGGTCGAAGACGTGCGCCTCGATGGTGCCGAGCGCGCCCGCGTCATCGAACTCGTACAGGTTGAAGCCGGCCATCTTGTGCTCGCCCTCGTGGTGCAGCGACGCGCTGGTCGCGCCCACCGACATCATGTTGCCGACCGGCGTCTGCCGGCGCACGTGGAGGTGACCGTGGAGCACGAGGCCGCGTGACAGGCCGGCGAGCTCCTTCGTGAGCTGCCGCGCGTCCCACAGGCCCTCGATGACGGTCTTCGCGCGCGACGGCGGGTTGTGGATGGGATGGTGGAGGAGCACCACCGGCGTACGCGATTGCACCTCCGGGCTCGCGAGGATCCGGCCCAGCGCGCTCAGCTGCGCCTGACCGAGATGGCCCGAGGCCATGAGCGGCGGCCGCGGCACCGCGCTCGACAATCCGATGATCGCGACCGGGCCACGCAGCTTCACGAACGGAAAGCGCCCCAGCGGCAGCGACGCCGCGAGATGCGGCAGATCGCTCGTGACGTAGTCCGCGAAGTACGTCGTGAAGCGCTGGTCCCGCATCGCGCCGCGCGTGTAGAGATCGTGGTTGCCGGGGACCGCCGAGACCTGATCGGGTCTCATGCCGAGGTCGTTCTCGATCAGCTCGCGCACCGCGGCGAACTCCTGCTCGAGGGCGAGGTTCGTGAGGTCGCCGGTGACGCACACGTGGTCGACGCCGGCGCGCTTGATCTCGCGGGCGACCGCGCGCACGTGGGTCAGCCGGTGCTTGTGCGAGCGCTTCACCTTGAGGTTCACCCAGCCGGTGAAGCGCTTGTTGAGGAAGCGCGACGGCGGGACACCGTCGAGCGCGAGGACGTGGAGATCGGACAGGTGCGCGATGCGCATGAAGCAAGCCTACCGCGTCACGCGCCGTCTTTGACGTCGTACGCGCAGCGGAAGCCGATGAACCGCGTGGGGTAGGGCCAGGCGACGCGCGCCGCGGTGCGGAGCCAGTGCGGGGCGTCGAGGTACGATCCGCCGCGGATGACGTGTCCGTAGGGCCCGAACGAGGCGCCCTTCGGCCCCGTCACCGCGCCGCGGCCGTAGCCGTAGCCGTCCTCGTCCCGGTCGTAGAAGTCGGCGACCCATTCCGCCGCATTGCCGGCCATGTCGAGGAGACCGCTCGGGGTGGCTCCGTCGGGGAAGCTGCCGATCGGCGCGAGGCCCTCGAACCCGTCGCTTGCGTCGGTGGGCGCGTCGCTGCGACCGTCGAGCGGTCCTGTGACCTTCGATCCGTGGTTGGCGAGGTGACCGTTGTACGTCTCGCCCCACGGGAAGAGGTGACCGGCGCGCCCGCGGGCCGCCATCTCCCACTCCGCCTCGGTGGGCAGGCGGCCGCCGGCCCACGCGCAGTACTGGGCGGCGTCCTCCCAGCGCACGTGCGTCACCGGGTATTCGGGATTGTCGTAGCGGCGGTCGCCGCTCGGGTACGACGCCGGCGCGCAGCCGCCCGCGACGACGCACCTCGCGTAGCGGCGCACCGGGACCTCGGTGCGATCGAGATCGAATGCGGCGAGCGTCACCTCGTGGGCGTAGCCCTCGGCGCGGATCCACTGCGCGACACTCGCGCCGTCGGAGCAGCTCGCGCCCTCGGGCTCGCGCTCGCACAGCTTGATGGCGCGGACCATCTCGCTCGGCGTCGAGCCCATGACGAAGGAGCCGCCCGGGATGCGCACGCGGCGCTCGAGGGGAGGGCGGAGCACGACGATGGCGCCGGCGCTGGCGCGCGCCGCCGGCGGATCGAGCCCGAGCCAGAACGACGGGATCCGCTGCGGGGCCCGCGCGGCTCGTGCGTCGGCCCACCCCGGAAGGACTCCGGAAGCGAGCGCGAGGCCGGCCAGCGCGAGCGCCCAGCCGCCCATCAGCCGCTCAGGATGCGCATCGGGTGCTCGAGGAGCGAGCGGAGCTCGGCGAGGAACGCCGCGCCGACCGCGCCGTCGACCACGCGGTGATCGCAGGAGAGCGTCATCGCCATCTTCTTGCCGGCGACGACCTGCCCGTCGCGCACGACCGGCTCGTCCCGCGCGGCGCCGACCGCGAGGATCGCGCCCTCCGGCGGGTTGATGACCGCGGCGAACTCGTCGATGCCGAACATGCCGAGGTTGGAGATCGAGAAGGTGCCGTCGCTCATCTCCTCGGGCTTCAGCTTCTTGATGCGGGCGCGAGCCGCCAGATCGCGGACCTCGCGCGCGATGGCGACGACGCTCTTCTGGTCGGCGTTGCGGACGACGGGCGTGACGAGCCCGTCGGGGATCGCGACCGCCACCGAGATGTCGATGCGGGTGTGGACGAGGATGGCCTCGGCCGTGAACTGCGCATTGCACTCGGGGACGCGCTGCAGCGCGCCGGCGACCGCCTTGATGAGGAGATCGTTGATGCTGATCTTCTCGGGCTTGGCGGGCTCTACGCCGGGCTTCGCCTTCGGCGCCGCGGCCGCGAGCTCGGCATTGATGCGCTCGCGCATCGCGCTCAGCTCCTCCGCATCGACGTCGATCGTCAGATAGAAGTGCGGCACCGTCTGCTTCGACTGCGTGAGGCGCCGCGCGATGGTCTTCCGCATCGGCGAGAGCTTCCGCACCTCGGGCGCGGCGAGGTCGAGGCCGCCGGGCGCCTTCGCGAGCGCGTCGGCGCGGTTCGGTGATGCGGCCGCCTCGCTCTTCGGCTCGCCACGCGCGAGCTTCTCGAGGTCTCCGGGGACGATCCGACCGTGCTCACCCGAGCCCGACGCGCTCGCGAGGTCGATGCCGCGCTCGCGCGCGACCTTGCGTACGTAGGGCGAGGCGAGGACGCGCTCGCTCGGCTTTCCGCCGGCGTCGCTCGGCGGCGGCCCCGCGTCGCGCTCGGTGCGCGAGAGAAGACTGCCCTTGTCGACCGGAGCGGCGGGCTTGGCCGGCTCCTTCTTCGCGGGCGCCTTTTCTTCCTTCTTGTCGTCCGCGGGCTCTTTCTTGTCGTCGGCGGTCGGCGCGTCTTCCGTCTTGGCGGGCTTTTCTTCCTTCTTTTCGGGCTCCGGCGCGTCCTTCTTCGGAGCGGGCGCGTCGCCGCCGCCCGCCTTCGCGACGAGCGCGGAGACGTCCTCGCCCTTCTCTCCGAGGACGGCCACGGCCTGACCGAGCTTCACCGTCGCGCCGGGCTCGACGAGGAGCTTCAGGATCGTGCCCTTGTCGAAGGCGCGGAACTCCATCGTCGCCTTGTCGGTCTCGACCTCCGCGAGGAGATCGTCGACCTCGACGCTGTCGCCCTCCTTCTTGTGCCAGGTCGCGAGGACGCACTCTTCCATCGTGG
>JAQBQL010000053.1 GCA_028287035.1 Labilithrix sp.
GAGCGCCGCCAGCCCGCCGCGTCCGGCCGCCGCGATGGCGCCGAGCGCCGCGCCATCGAGGCCGAACAGGTGATGCCACACCCCGGCGTGCAGCGTGTACGAGGCCTCCTCGGCGAGCTCGAGGACCAGGGCGTCGGGGAGCGTGAGGGCCGCGCCGTCCCGGGCATTCGGCGGCACCTTCCACGTCGCCTCGCCGGTGCGCCAGCGGGCGCGCGCCCCGCCGCACGAGAAGAGCGGCGCCGCCCGCGCGCTGCCCTGCTGCACGAACGTGACGAGCGGAAAGCCCACCGTGAGCGCGTCCTCCCCCTCGACCGCGAGGACCGCCGCATGCGCCTCGAAGAGCGCCGCAGCGCGCGCCGGGATCGGGGCGAAGCGCCGCGACCTCTCCTCCCCGAGGACGAGGGCGGTCGCGTCATCGGGAGCGTCGCTGAAGAGCCGGAGCGAAAGCGCCGCTCCTTCGCGCGCCGCTCCGCGCAGCACCGGATGAGGCGCGAAGTGCTCGGTGCGCGCCGGCTGCGGAGGCGTGACGCTCGCCTGCTCCCGCGCCATCTCCTCGAGCGCGCGCACGCCGTAGCGCAGCGGATCGAGGGACGGACGCATCCCGCGGACGCTTACCACGGCGCCGCGGCGCAAGCTCGCGCGGGGCCCTGCGCGCCGTGCGGCAGGGCGCGGCGGCCCCTCGCCTGGCAGCCCGCTTGCACCGGGGACCCACCAAGGAGAAGCACATGACCACGATCTACGAGGCCCTTTCGCAGGAACACCGTGAGTTCGAGCGTCTGCTCGACGAGCTGCTCGCGACGTCGAAGGCCGGGGACGACCGGTGGAAGTCGACCCTGGACACGCTGCGGCGTGGCGTGATCGCGCATGCGCACGCCGAGGAGGCGGTCTTCTACAACGCGCTCCGCGAGATGGATGAGGCCAATGGCCTCGTCATGCACAGCTACGGCGAGCATGCGATGGCCGAGACCGAGATGCGCACCCTCGGTGCGGCGAAGCTGATCGACACCACGTGGGTCTCGCTCGTCGAGAAGCTCAAGAAGGACCTCACGCACCACATCCAGGAAGAGGAGTCCAAGGTGTTCGACGCAGCGCGGAAGGTGCTGACCGAGGAGGAGGCCCACCAGATCGGCGCGGCGTTCGTGAAGATGAAGGCCGAGACCGCCAAGGACGGAGACTCCATGATCGCGAGCACCGTCGACCTCATCGCCAACCTGCTCCCGCCGCGCCTCACCGCGGCCTTCCGCAAGAACCTCGGCACCACGCGCGCGGCCTGAACCGGACGAAGGAACCATGAACGACGAAATCCAGATCACCTTCCGCGATTTCCCTCATAGCGATGCCATCGAGGCCCGGATCCGCGAGCGCGCCGCGAAGCTCGACGAGCTGTTCGGCAAGATCACGTCATGCCGCGTCGTCATCGAGGAGCCGCACCGGCGCCACCAGAACGGGCGGAAGTTCCGCTGCCGGATCGATCTGCTCGTGCCGAATGCCGAGCTCGTCGCGGAGAATGCCGAGGAGAGCGCCGCGCGCGAGGATCCGTACGCGGCGGTCGACGAGGCCTTCGGGGAGATCGTGCGGCAGCTCGAGGACTACGCGCGTCGCTCCCGCTGGGACGTGAAGCAGCATGGTGGTACGCCCCACGGGCGCGTCGCCAAGCTGATGCTGGAGCACGCGCCGGGCGAGCGGTACGGGTTCATCGAGACCCACGACGGCCGCGAGATCTACTTCCACGAGAACTCGGTGCTTCATCACAATTTCCACAAGCTCGAGATCGGCACCGAGGTGCGGTTCGCGGAAGAGGACGGAGACAAGGGACCTCAGGCCAGCACGGTCGCGGTGACGAAGCGGCAGTCGCACGTCACGACGACGCTCGCCGACGCCGACTCGGTTCCCGAGTCGCAGCCGTGAAGGCGCCGCAGAAGCTCGCGGGCAAGAAGGTCGGAATCCTGGCCGCGGACGGCTTCGAGTACATCGAATATGCCGTCCCGGCCGCCGCGCTCACCGCCGCGGGCGCCACCGTCGAGGTGGTGTCGCTGCACGGCGGGCGCATCCGCGGGATGAACCTGACCGAGCCCACGCGCACCGTGGCGGTCGACCGGGTGCTCGGTGAGCAGGCGGCGCTCTCCTACGACGCGCTGCTGATCATCGGCGGCTTCGTCGGACCGGATCTGCTGCGTCAGAGCCGCGTCGTTCGCGAGCTCGTGCGCGGCTTCGATCAGGCAGGCAAGCCGATCGCCGTCATCTGCCACGGGCCCTGGGTGCTCATCTCGGCGGGCGTCATGCGCGGTCGCCGCGTCGCGTCCTGGCCGAGCCTGCGGGACGACGTGGTCAACGCCGGAGGCACGTGGCGCGACGACGAGCTCGTGCGCGACAACAACTGGGTCTCGAGCCGCGGTCCCCAGGATCTTCCGCGGTTCGTGCCCGCGATGGTGGAGCTCTTCGCGCGCGGCGCGACGTGCCCGATGGAAGGTCCCATGGAAGGAGCGTCGATCAGCGACGTGTCCTCGCCCCCGCGGGACGAGCCGCCGAAGCTCGCCGTCGCCGCGGCGCGCGCGCTCCCCGGTCCGGGCGCGAGCGCCGCGCTCGGCGCCGCGGCAGCGATCGCGCTGGGGAGCCTGGCCCTCCGCCGGGCGGTTCGTTCCGCTCTCTAGCGGGCGACCATGGGGCTACGCGAGTACAACGAGAAGCGAAGCTTCACGCGAACGCCGGAGCCTGCGGGCGAGAAGGCGGCGGCCCGTCCCGCCTCTCACCCGCGGGTGTTCGTCGTCCAGAAGCACGCCGCCTCCCACCTTCATTACGACTTCCGGCTCGAGCTCGAGGGCGTCCTGAAGAGCTGGTCGGTGCCGAAGGGCCCGAGCCTCGATCCCGAGGTGCACCGGCTGGCGATGGCGACCGAGGATCATCCGATTGCCTATGTCGACTTCGAAGGAGTGATCCCGAAAGGGCAATACGGGGGCGGCACGGTCATCGTGTGGGATGCGGGCACGTGGGCATCGCTCGATGCCAATCCGCACCAGGCCTACCGGGCCGGCAAGCTGCACTTCGAGCTGCACGGAAAGAAGCTCACCGGCGCGTTCACCCTCGTCCGCAAGGGCAAGGACGATCGCGCCTGGCTCCTCACGAAGAACGCCGACGCGGAGAGCGACCGCGGGAGCGACGTCGTCACCGCACGCCCCGAGAGCGTCGTGACGGGCCGCACCATCGAGGAGGTGGCCGCCGCCCGTGACCGCGTGTGGCACTCGAACCGCGGTCACACGTTGCCGGAGCTCGAGATCGAGGCGGCGCGGCAGGCCAAGCCACCGCGGTCGGTCGCCCTCGCGGTACCTGTCGTCCGCGAGCGCGTGCCGACCGGCGACGCCTTCCTCCACGAGCTCGATCTCCCCGGCGAACGCATGCAGGCGTGGTTCACCGCGGGCTCGGTACGGCTCGAGAAGAAGGGGGCCGACCGCACGAGGGATCATCGCGCGATCGTCGAGGCGCTCGAGGAGACGCGCCTCCAGGACGCCATCCTCGACGGGATCGTGGTCGACCAGACCTACGTGGTCTTCGACCTGCTTCGCCTCGAAGGGAAGGACCTGAGGCCCGCGCCGCTCGAGGCGCGCAAGCGTGCGCTCGAGACCATCCTGTCCGCTGCGCCGAAGGATCCTCATCTCCACTTCTCGTCGCACGTGGTGGGCTCCGGCAAGGACTACTTCGAGAAGGCATGCTCGCTCGGCGCCCGCGGCGTGGTCTCGAAGAGGCGCGACGCCCCCCACGGCGCGCGCGGCGCATGGCAGGTGGTGCGCTGCGCGAAGGAAGGCGAGGGAGCCATCGCGGGCATCGAGATCTCGAACCCCTCGCGCGTGATGTATCCGGCCCGCGGCATCACGAAGTGGGAGGTCGCGCGCTACTACGAGGAGATCGGTGAGCACCTCCTTCCGCACGTCGCCGGCCGTCCGCTGACGCTGGTGCGGTGCGGGGCCGGCCTCACCACCGGCCGCATGCGCGAGGACTGCACGTTCATGAAGCACGGGCGCGTGTGGGGTCCGAAGGCTCTCCGCCGCGTGAACATCCAGGAGAAGACGAAGATCGGCGAATACCTCGTCGCCGACGACCTCGCCGGGATCATCGCGCTCGTCCAGATGGACGTTCTCGAGATCCATACCTGGAACTCCCTCGCCGATCGCGCCGACCTCTCGAACCGCGTCGTGTTCGACCTCGACCCGGGCCCCCACGTGAGCTGGAGCACCATCGTCCGCGCGGCCGGTGCGGTGCGCGCCCGGCTCACCGAGCTCGGGCTCGCCTGCTGGGTGAAGACGACGGGCGGCAACGGGCTCCACGTCGTCGTGCCCGTCGCGCCCGCCCCGTGGGAGAAGTGCCTGGCCTTCGCGCGGCTCGTCTCGCGCAGCCTCGTGAAGGACGACCCGAAGACGTTCACGACGTCGATCGTCAAGACCGGACGGACGCGCAAGATCTATCTCGACGATCTGCGGAACAATCGCGGCAATACTTCGGTATCGGCATACTCCACGAGAGCGCGGCCCGAGGGGCCGGTGAGCGTGCCGGTGACGTGGGACGAGCTCGGGGACACGCGCCCGACCTTCGACATGGAGACGGTGCGCCAGCGCCTCCGCACGCTGCGCGAGGACCCGTGGAAGGACTACTTCGCGTGCGAGCAGCGCCTCCCTGGCGAGCCGCCGGTCACGCGGGCTCGGCGGCGCAAGCCCTGAAGGCCGCCGCGAGCGCCGCGGCGTCGAGCCCGAATCCCACCACCACCAGGCGGCTCGTGCGCGGGACGGCGCCCCAGGGCTCGCCGAAGGTCACCTCGACCGAGTCGGCGACGCCCTGCACGATCATGCGTTCGGCCATGCCGCGGACGGCGAGAATCCCCTTCGTGCGGAAGATGCGTCCCGCGACGCGCGCGAGCTCGTCCTCCATGAAATCCGCGAGCCGATCGGCGTCGACGTCCCCGTCATGCGCGAGTGCGACCGACTCGTAGACGTGGGAGGTGCGTGCCGGGGGCGCCGCGTGCATCACCGGGAGATCCGAGCGACGGGCCGCGAGCAGCCCGTCGAGCGACGTGGCTGGCGGTGCGCGCACCACCCCTCGCTCGGCCCGCGCCACGAGGGCCGCGCCGTTACGTCGGGCGACGATGCGCGACGCGTGCTCCAGCATCGCCGGGGTGCATGCGTCGGCACGCGAGAGCACCACCACGTCGGCGTAGCCGAGCTGCTCGTACGCGAGGTCGTGGTCGGCGAGCTCCTCGATCCGTACCGCGTCCACGACGGTGATGACGCCGTCCAGGAGGAACGCTCCGGTTCCCGCGCCCGCGCCGATGGCACGGAGCACGCCCGCCGGAGACGCAGCTCCGGAGGTCTCCACGAGCACGCGCCGCGGAACGACCGGAGCGGCGGCGATGCCGGCGAGCGCCCGCACGAGCTCGGCCTGGGTCGTACAGCACACGCACCCGCCGGTGATCTCGACGAGCACCTGGGCTCGCGCCCCGAGGAGCTCGCCGTCGATGCCGACGTCACCATGCTCGTTCACGATGACGGCGACGTCACCCCGCCGCTCGCGCCCGAGCCATTCGTTCACGAGCGTCGTCTTGCCGGCGCCCAGAAACCCCGTCACGACGGTCACCGGGATGGCTGCGGACACCTTCCGAGTGTGCCCGCGCTGGTGCGCGTCGTCGAGCGCACCGCGCGAACGAACCCAGTGAACGCCGCTTCACGCCCCGTCCGGCTCGGCCAGCAGGTGCGGGAGCGCACGCGGGTCACAATTGTCCCGGCCGCGGGGCGGGGTCAGGTCACGGCGGCCTCCCACTCGGCCGCTCCGCATCGCTCGCACTTCTCCTTCTCGGGCGGCTTGCCGCCCTTCGCGTCGGCCAGCGCGCCGCACCGGCGGCATGCCGCCTTGTCGCGCGCACGCTCCTGATCCCGGGCGAGCTCCTCGTCCCACGTGGGGACGAGCGACAGCCCGGGGCGAGGGTCGGGCGCCTTCGCGATGGTGAACGCGCCGTTGATCTCGAGGTAGACGCGGTCGACCGCTCCGAGGTTCTCGACTCCGGCCTCGCGCAGCGCGGAGAGGACGCGCTGCCGGGAGAGCGACGTCTTGCGGAGCGCATCCCAGCATATGACGCCATCCTCCACGAGCGTCGTCACGGCGCCCTGGGTGAGGCGCTCGAACCGGCCGTGGCGCTGCGAGATGTGCGCCAGGAGACGCTGCAGCGCGACGACCACCCCGACGATGATGAGGGACGGGAGAATGCCATTCCGCGGGTCTTGCATCGCCGGGCCCATCGCGCCGGCCAGCGACACGATGGACGCGAGCTCGTTGCGCGTCGTCTGCGTCGCCATGCGCTTTCCCATGAGGCGCATGGCAACGAGCAGGACGACGTAGAGAATGGCGATACGGACGACGACCTCGACCGCGAAGACCCACGGCACGTCGCCGACGAAGATCCTCCGGAAGTCGGTCAGGCGCTGCGGCTCCGTCAACGGTCGTCCTCCTTGGCGCCGATCGCGACCGCGTCGGTCCAGCTGTCGTCCTGGTGGCATCGCGGGCAGGGTCCCTGTGCGCTGGCTCGCTCGGAGACGTAGCCGCAGCACCGGCACGCGGAACGTCCCGCGACCTGGCAGTGGCCGACCGCCACCTGATCGGGCTCGGGGAAGAGTGACAGACCGGCCCGCGGCGGGTCGGCCTCGAAGATGCCGAACGCGCCGGCACCCTCGTGATAGACGCGCTTCAGCTGGCCAAGGTGGAAGAAGCCCTTGCTCCGTAGCTCCGAGAAGAGCGCGTTGCGTGACAGGCCGGCGCCCGCGAGCGCGTCCGGCACGAGCAGCCCGTCCTTCACGAGGAGCGTGGTGTCACCCTGGGCGAGGATCTCGAACCGCTCCGATGCGACGCCGAGGCGTCCCACGCCGCGCAAGAAGAGCAGCGCGCACACGAGCAGGAGGCACCCGATGAGGATCCCGCGCGTCGGGATCACCATCGGGGCGGACACGATGCCGCCGAGCGAGATCATGACGACCATCTCGAGAGAGGTCAGCTGGCCGCTCAGGCGTTTGCCGAGAACCCGAAGGGCGACGAGCAGCGCGACATAGAGGACGAGCCCGCGCACGGCGACCTCGACGGTGAACGACCACGGCGACTCGCCGAGCAGGATCCGCTTCCAGTCGGTCAGGTGAACGTCTTGCGGCTTCACGGCCCGACCGGATGCAAGAGCCGTACACCGCGCCCGGTGCGGAGGGCACGTCGCTTGCTCGGCCTCGGCCATGGCAAAATCGAACACGACCACGGACCACGAGGAGATCAGGAAGTGGGTGGAGGACCGCGGCGGCCGGCCGGCCCACGTGAAGAGGACCGGCAAGGCCGGCGACCTCGGGATCCTCCGCATCGACTATCCGGGCTTCAGCGGCGAGGACACGCTCGAGGAGGTCGACTGGGACGACTGGTTCCAGATGTTCGAGGAAAATAACCTCGCGTTCGTCTACGACACCGGCAAGAAGAGCCGCTTCTCGAAGCTCGTGACCCGGCCGAAGGGAAGCGCGGGCGGCGGCGGCCGCAGCGCGAAGAAGAGCTCTGCCAAGAAGAAGAGCGCCGCGAAGAAGAGCGGCGCGGGCAGGAAGACGAGCACCGCGAAGAAGACGGCTGGAAAGAAGACCGCGGCGTCGAGGAGCGGCGGGGCCAGCAAGAAGACCGCCGCCAAGAAGACGACTGCCAAGAAGACGACTGCCAAGAGGACGCCGGCGAAGAAGAGGACGGCGACCACGAAGAACAGCGCAGCCCGCAAGTCCTCGGGACGTTGACCATGCGAATCCACCATCTGAATTGCATCTCCGCGTGCCCGCTCGGCGGGTTCGTGATGGATGGAATGACGACGGACTCGATCCGTGGCCGGCTCACCTCGCATTGCCTGCTCATCGAGCAGGACCGCGGGCTCGTGCTCGTCGACACGGGATACGGGCTGCGGGACGTGGCCGATCCGGCGAGCCGGCTCAGCAAGTTCTTCCTCGCGCTCAACAAGCCGGAGCTCCGCGAGGAGATGACCGCGGTGAGGCAGATCGCGCGGCTCGGCTTCGACCCGCGCGACGTACGCCACATCGTGCTCTCCCATCTCGACTTCGATCATGCCGGCGGGCTCGACGACTTCCCGGGCGCCACCGTCCATCTCCTCGCTGACGAGGTCCGGTCGGCCGCTGCCCAGCGCACCGCGCTCGATCGCATGCGCTACCGGAAGCAGCAGTGGTCGACGCGGCCGAGCTGGCAGACGTACCAGGCGTCGGCGGGTGAGCCGTGGTTCGGGTTCGACCGCGTGCAGGAGATGCCGGGCGTCGGCCCCGACGTGCTGCTCGTGCCGCTGGTCGGCCACACCCTCGGACACGCCGGCGTCGCGGTGCGGCGGGGGAGCGGCTGGCTCTTCTACGCGGCGGACGCGTACTTCTATCACGCGGAGATGGACGTCACGCGCCCGCGCTGCACGCCCGGGCTCCGCTTCTATCAGACGCTCATGGAGAAGGACCGCCGCATGCGCCTCCTCAACCAGCGCCGCCTGCGTTCGCTGAAACGCGCCGAGGGCGGGGCCATCGAGATCTTCTGCGCGCACGACGTCCGCGAGTTCGAGCGCCTCGCCGGGATCTCGCACCGCGTGCCGGCGGGCGTAGCCCTGAAGACCGTACGGAGCCGCCGGGCCGAGCCGAGCCTCGCGTGAGGCGGAGGGTCGGGAGCTCCCGAGCTCACGCGACGTGCGCGTCCGCGAGGTGTCGCTCGAAGAGCTCCGACTCGCCGCGGAGCCTCGTCTCCCTGCGAAGCGTCCAGACCCACACTCCACCGAAGATCGCGGCGGCGCCGCCGAAACCGACGACGGCACGCCACGGCGCCGCCAGGTAGGCGCCCCGGTGTGCGGCGAGCACCCATGCTGCCCACGGAAGAAGGGGCGCCGCGAGGGCCATCATCCAGCGTCGCGCAAGGCGTGCCCAACGCAGCTCCGTCGCGAGACGCTGGCGCGTCAGGTCGATGAACGGGGCAAGCCCTTCGCCAGCGGCGCCGAAGAGGCGCGCCCGCAAGGTGAAGAAGTGCGTGAGCCATCCTCCGTTGAAGAGGAGGATCACCGCGGTCATCGCCGTGATCTCCAGCGAGGCGTGCGACCTGACCACCATCCACACGCAGATGCTGCTCGAGAAAACTGCGCCGAGCACCTCCGCCACCGCGGCGCGGCGCATCCGGCTGCCGTCCTTTGCGGCGCGCGCGACCAGCTCCGCCGCGAGGTCCTCTCGTCCGCCGAGGGTGTTCCACTCGGCGCGCCACGCACCCAGCTCGTGGTCGTTGTCGTTGTCGTTGTCGTGGGTCATGACCTTGCTCCTTCTTCTTCCATCAGGACACGAAGCGCGGCGCGCGCCCGATTCGCGCGGACACCGACGTTGTTTTCATTGGTACCGAGGACGCTCGCGATCTCCGCGTGCGACAGGCCTTCGAGCAGCAGCATGACGAGCTGACGCTGCGGCACGGGCAGGCAACGGACCGCGGAGAGGAGCCCACTCTCACGCTCTTTGCGCTCGTACGCGATCGCAGGGTTCTTCCCGGTCGTGGCCACGACGCGATCGGCGTGGTCCTCCAGCTCCTCGGTGCGCGGGCCTCGCTTCGCGAGGAACGTGAGCGCTCGGTTGTGGGCCACCCGCAAGAGGAACGTGCGCTCGCTGCAGTCGCCGCGAAAGGTCGGCAGGGCAGACCAGAGCGCGAGCGCGACGTCCTGGCGGAGATCGGCGCGATCGGCGTCGGTGCGTGCGTAGCACCCGACGAGCCGCTCGAACGGCCGGGCGTTCTCGCGGAGGATGCGGGTGGCGCGCTCGGAACGGGAGAGATCCTCCCGTGACCTGGAATGGGATGCCATGGCTATGTCGCTCACACCCGTACAGTCCGGCCCGAGCGGAAAACCTTACGACGGCCGCGACGATTTTCGCACTTCTCGCGGCAGCCGCTCGTTCGGTGGGGGATCAGGGCACCCGAGCGGCCCCGGGTAGCGCCGCGTCGTCGATCTCGACCACCACCGGCGCGTGGTCGCTTCCGAGGACCTCCTTGCGGATCACGCAGGTCGTGGTGGCGCGCGCGAGCTCCTCGGCGAGCAGCACGAAGTCGATGCGCCACCCCACGTTCTTCTCGCGCTGGTTACGCCACGGCGGCCACCACGTGAAGACCTGCGCCTCGGGCGGGTAGGTCTGGCGCAGGATGTCGACGAGGCCGTTGGCGATGGCGCCGCCGAGCAGCGCGCGCTCGTCGGGGCGCTGTCCCATCATCCCGGTCTTGGCCTGGGACGGGTGGACGTCGGCGTCCGTGAGCGCCACGTTCAGGTCGCCCGAGACGACGAGCAGCTCGCCCGCCGCCTGGCGCTCGCGGGTCCAGCGTTCGAGCTCGGCGAGGAAGGCGAGCTTCGCGGCGAAGTCCTTGCCGCCGTTCGGTACGTAGACGGAGGCAAAGCGCAGGCGCCCGACGAGCGCATCGACGATGCGGTACTCGTTGTCGAACGCGGGATGCGTGAAGGCCGGCACCTCGGGGAAGCGCTCGCGCCGGAAGTGCAGGCTGACGCCCGAATATCCCTTGGGGCCGCCGTGCCAGTAATTGGCATATTCGTGGAGCGTGGTGAGCGGATCCGGGATCTGCTCGGGCGTCGCCTTGATCTCCTGCAGGCACAGCACGTCGGGCTTCTCGACGGCGACCCAGGCGAGTAGCTGCGCATGCCGCGCGCGGAGCCCGTTGACGTTCCAGGTGGCGATCTTCACGGTGATGCTCGGCCGGCGAGCCTAGCAGCTCCCGGGCGGCGCGGTGGGGCGGCGCTCTGCGGCAGCGGCCGCCACGCCTCAGGCCAGCGGCCGCGAAGCCGCTGTTGCGCAGCGAAGAGCCGGCTCTCCCACGTTCTCACGCCGGGACGCCGCCGGCACACGCGTTGCTTGTCGGATGCTCGAACGAAGAGTCACCCCTCGTGACGTGCGCGTCGGCGAGGACGCGCGAACCTGGCGCGGTCGCCCCGGAGAGCTCCGGGAGCGATCGCGCCATGTTCGTTTTGTGGATATTCAAAATACCGAAGCGCGAACTGCGCAATGGAGTGCACAATTTCCGATGTGGCAACGCGGAAGTCCGTAATCATGCGTCGTTGATTCCGGTGAGCTCGATTACAAGAATCGCAGCTCACGCATTCACGCAAAGGATCTTCGACCATGTCATTCACCATCTCACGGCCCCTCCTCTCGCTCCTCTCGTTCGCCATCGTCGCGGCGGCTTCGGCCGGCTGTTCGGCCTCGCAAGGCGCCGACGAGCCGAGCGGTACGACCGAGTCCGACTACACCTCTCACGGATGTGAAACGAAGCCGGCGTCGTTCGTCCTGCGTTGTCCGGTGACCGGGACGAACGGATGGACGGGAGTGGTCATCGGCACCAAGACGGAGACCGTCCACGACGTCAATCAGCGGGAATCGTGCAAGTCGAAGGGCGTCTCGAGCTCGATCTGGCTGGCGGTCTCGAAGGTGAGCGCATCCGAGCCCGGCAACACGACCGCGTTCTTCGGTACCGCCGATCCCGTCACGTACGACGTCGAGACGCTCGCAACCTCCCCGGTCACCCTGACGAACCTCACCAGCATCAGCGCCGGCATCATCGAGGACGACGGGACGCTGCGCGTGGGCGGCGACGCCACCGGTGCCGTGCAGGCCACGCTGGACTTCCGGGGACACCAGGCGTTCTTCGGCGGCGGCAACCCGGACACCACGAAGGGGGCGTTCGAATTCAAGGGCGTCTTCCCGTGCCACGCGGAGGTCTCACCCACGCCGGCCCCGTAGAAGCGGTCTCGCCCGGACGGAACGAGCGCCTCCCGGCCTGACTTCCGTATCGGCAGTGAACCCGCCCTTCGGCCAATCCGCCCCGACGAGCCCACCCCCGCGGCCGTCTCGCCGATCACAAAAAAATCAGCCGTAGAGCCTGTGGGAAGGGTGGGCAGCGGAAGCAGCGACGGGGGACAGAGGGGGCAACTGCCCGCGTGACCTTCCCGTTTCGCCATACGCCGGCAGGGCAGTTGTCCCCGCTGTCCCCCGGCGCGCCGCTGTCCACGCTTTCCACAGGCCGCGAAGCCCGATAGGCCCTCTCGACGCCGTTCCTCTCACGCAGGCGCGAGCACCCGCAGCGCCTGGCGCAGGAGGTCCGGCAGCGGAGGCTCCTCGCCGGCGGACGTGATCAACGTGAAGGACGCGACCGACGCGATCGCGCGCGCCGCCTCGTTCGCCTTGAAACCGAGGCCGATCAGCGCCCCGCGCAGCGTCTCGCGCGTCCGGTCGAGCAGCGGCGCCGTGCGCGCGCGCCGCTCCGCGATCTTCGCCTCGACGTGCGCGCGCCCGAAGTCCTGCTCGGCATGCAGCCGGTTGTGCGCGCGACATCGCACCGCGAGATTGCCGGGCTCGTCGCTGCCGCCCAGTCCTCGCGCATGCAGATGATCCAGCTCCAGCATGTGCGTCGACGGGCAGCGACGGCCCTGCTCGTCGTGATATCCGCAGCGCTGCCCGTCGCGCGCGACCACCGCACGGATCGACGCGCGTGAGACGCCGGCCTTCGCCGCCGCGGTCTCGGGCGTGGTGCGCGGACGCGCGGCCGCGCCGAGGCGATCCTTCTCGAGCTTCGCGATCAGGAGATCGACGGCCGCCTCCATCGTGACGCCGAGATCGCGATCGGGTTGCCGATGGCTCAGGAGATCGCGCGCCCTCTCCAGCTTCTCGTGCAGCCGCTGGCTGACCGTCATCTGCAGTGCGTAGCGGGCCTCGCCGAGCGGCTCGATGCGTGCGCGCGACGGGGGCGCGGGCGAGGGCGTCGGAGCGGGCCCGAGCAACGGCGCCTGCTCGACCACGCGCTCCAACCGCGTGGGCACGTCAGGGCGGGGCGCGTCCTCGACGAGCAGCGCCTTCACCTCGCTCGTGGTCTTGCCCGACACCGACGCGACCAGCGAAGCAGCGTTGTCGTCCGTGAGGAGCCCGTCGAGCATCACCATGCTCGACAGCGTGAGATGTCCCTCGGCGAGGTGGTCGAGGAGCTCCGGACGGCGGCGCACCATCTTGACCGCCACCGATCGCCGGAACGCCCCAGATTCGCTCATCAGGAGAAAGCGCCTGCAAAAATCGTAAATCGACGTGTACGCGGAACGCAGCTCGAGCCGGCGATCCTCGACTTCGACGAGCAACCTGAGCATCCGCGCGTCGATGCGGCGCTTGGCAGATCGCAGCGCTTGCAGCGCGGCGAGGAGCTGGTCGTCGGCGTAGGCGGTGAGGGCTCCGGCGTCGAGGTCAGACTGCATCTCGACAAGGTAGTTGGTATTTCTGGTACTTCAATATGTGATTGCCGTATATTCGAGTTTTCGATACGGCATCAGGCCTCGCGGCCTGTGGAAAGCGTGGACAGCGGCGCGCCGGGGGACAGCGGGGACAACTGCACTGATAGGTCGTCGCGAGACTGAAGGGTCGCGCGGGCAGTTGCCCCCTCTGCCCCCCGTCGCTGCTTCCGCTGCCCACCCTTTCCACAGGCTCCACGACGATTTTTTTGATTCTTGGGGGAGACGGCAGGGACGCCTGCCTCGAGGGGCGCTGCCGCCGACGCGACGTTACTTCCTAATCGGCAGTCGCGGGTGGCGCTCAGATGGCGGTGCGGCCACCGTCGACGGCGAGATTGGCGCCCGTGACGTAGCTCGCACGCGGGGAGACGAGGAAGGTGACCGCCTCTGCGATCTCTGCGGGGAGGGCGTGGCGCTTCATCGCGGTGGTGGTGGCGAGGCCGCTGATGAGGTCGTTGACCGGCTGGTCACCGCCGACGTGGACGGGTCCGGGTGAGACGGCGTTCACGCGGACGCCGCTCGCGCCGAGCTCGGCCGCCCACGACTTCGTGAGCAGCTGCAATGCCGCCTTCGTCGCGCCGTACGCGGCGCCGCCCGCGAGGCCGAGCGACCCGGCCATGCTGCCGATGTTGACGATGTTGCCCTTGCCCCTCGCCACCATCCCCGGCGCGAGCGCCGCGACGAGCAGAAATGGGGCCCGGACGTTGCTGTCGAAGAGCGCGTCGTACGTCTCGAGGGGGAGCTGGGCGGTCGGCCCGAACGCGGAAATGCCGGCGTTGTTGACGAGGATGTCGACCGCGCCTGCCTCCTTCGCGAGCCGCGCGACCTCGTCGGGCTGCGCAAGGTCGGCGCCGATGAAGCGCGCCTTGCCCCCCGCGGCCTCGATCTCGGCGACCGTCTCCTGTCCGCGCCGCGCATCACGACCGTGGACGATCACGGCCGCGCCTTCACGGGCGAGGGAGAGCGCGATGGCGCGCCCGATGCCGGCGGTCGCGCCGGTGACGAGCGCGGTCTGGTTGTCGAGGATGCCGATGTTGTTGGTGGTGACCATGGGCCGAACGTAGGCGGCGGCGCGCGGGCTGATTAGGGGTGACGCTGGAACAGGCCTCATTCCGCGGTGGAATGGGCAGGATGAACCCGCGTTCTAACGCCGCGCCACGCTGCGCAGCACCACGGGGGACGGCGCGAACGGCGCATTCATCACGCGCTCCACGAACGCGACCAGCTCACGCGCCTCGGGCCTGACGAGCTTCCCGGGCGGGAATACTGCCCAGAGGTCCTGATGGGGCAGCTCCCACTCGTCGAGCACCGACTCCACCTCCCCCGACGCGAGCTCGGGGCTGAAGAGCCACTCCGACACGATGGCGATGCCCACTCCGGAGAGCACCGCCTCGCGGAGCCCCTCACCGGAGGACACCTTGAGCCGTCCACCGATCCTGACCGCGCGCTCGAGACCGCCGCGGCGGAAGGACCAGTGGTCGAACGTTCGACCCTCACGCTGCAGGACCACGCACTCGGCCGCGACCAGGTCATCCGGGGTCGTGGGCCGGCCGTGCTTCTCGAAGAAGGTCCGCGTTGCCATGACGCGCCGGCGCGCCTGACCAAGCTTCCGCACCGTCAGCGACGAGTCGGCGAGCGTTCCGGTCCGGAGGGCGACGTCGACGCCTTCTTCGACGAGATTGACGAAGCGGTCGTCGGTGACCACCTCGATATCCATCTCCGGGTGCTGCGCGAGGATCTCGGCGAGGCGCGGCATCAGGTGGAGGCGCGAGAAGCACACCGACGCGGACACACGGAGCGTTCCCGAGAGCGCGCCGTCCCCCCGCACGAGTCGCTCCGCCTGGTTCACCTTCTCGATGGCCTGCGCCGCGTTTGCATAGAACGTCTTGCCGGCCTCGGTCAGCGAGGAGCTCCGCGTCGACCGCAGCAGCAGTTTCACGCCGAGCCGCTCCTCGAGCTGGGCAATCGTCTTCGACACTGCCGGTTGCCCGATCCCGAGCTGCGCGGCGGCAGCCGAGAACGATCCCGCGTCGACGACCCGCACGAAGATCTCCATCGCTCCGAGGCGGTCGGTGCTCATGGCCTCGTCCGCAGCATAGCGCCCCCGGGACGCATCAACGGCGCCATCGACAGCCCGCTCGACGTGTCCCCCAGCACCATCGGCGGCACCACCTCTTCGCGCCGCGTGCGTTCCCACCACGCCCCCGTCGCGCGGCGCTCGCGCCACGTCGTGAAGCGATACCGGTAACGCACGGCCCGGATCGCGCGCGGTGGCTCGCCGGCAAACGGATCATGCGCCAGCAGCCCCAGGGTCGCGCGGTCGGCCTCGAGCAGCTTCACGAGCAGCCGGTCGAGCCAGCCGATCTCGCGCATCGGCGAGAGGGCGGCGAACCACATCATCCAGTCGAGGCGCAGGTGATAGGGCGCCCACTGCCGGGGCCGGCGCATCGGATCGGTGGGCTTTCCGCGAAAGCCGTATTCACGCCACACCGTCTCGGGGCCGATCTCCGCGTCCCTGGTGCCCTCGATCGCCACCTCGAGGCGCACCTTGCTCACGCTGCCGAACGCGCCGTAGGTGTTCACCAGGTGCAGCGGATCGAAGCTCGCGTTCATGAGCTGCTCCCGCGAAAGCAGATTGCGCGCTGGCCGATAGGACAGGACCGCCACCAGCGCCGCGACCGCGGCGACCAGCCCGTCGTGCCAGCCGACCACCGCCAGCGGCGCGGCGCTCGCGTGCGCGAAGAAGCCGTCACTCATCGCCGAGGCGGCCAGCAGGATGGTCACGATGTTCAGCCACGAGAAGTTGCCGCTGAGCACGAGCCACGCCTGCGTGATGGCCATGAACGCCGCCGCCGCGCCCGCCACCGGCTGCGGCAGGAACAGGAGCGGCGGCGCGAGCAGCTGCGCGACGTGACTGCCCACGACCTCGACCCGATGCAGCGGCTTCGGCAGCGCGTGGAACCACCACGACAGCGGATTGGGCATCGGCTGCGTCTCGTGGTGGTAGTAGAGGCACGTGCAATCGCGCCAGCATTGATCACCGCGGATCTTGATGAGGCCGGCCCCGAGCTCCAGGCGAAACAGCAGCCAGCGGAACCCCCAGAGGATCGGCGCGGGGACCGCGCTCCACGCCGGCCCGAGAAACGCCGCGAGGAATCCCGCCTCCAGCAGGAGCGTCTCCCAGCCGAATCCGTAGAAGCGCTGCCCGACGTTGACGATCGACTGGTAAAGCGCCCAGAGCGCGAGCCAGGTCGCGATGGTGAGGGCGACCGGCCAGCGATCCGGGACGCCCGCGACGACGAGCAGCGCAAGGGCGGCGCCCGAGCCGCCGACGATCATCAGCCGACGATCCGAATACCCGAGATGGAAGACGCTCGGCGCCAGGCGGAACGGGACGCGCTCCAGGAACCGCGGCACCGGCAGCAGCCCCCGCTCGCCGAGCAGCGGGCGGAACTGCAGGAGCACGTTCACGAACGCGATCAGATAGACGAGCCCGAGGCCCCGCTGCAGGACGAGCCGGGCCACCCGGTAGCCATCGGCGTGAAACCAATCGGGCACCGGTCCACCCCGCGGCTGCCGCTCAGGCGGGCTTCAGGGTGGCGAGCTCGGCATACAGGCGGACGTTCGCCTGCACCGTCTTCTCGTAGACGCCGACGTGCATCGACTCGTCGGGACCGTGCGCGCCGGTCTCGGGGTCGATGACCCCGTTGAGGACGAGCGGGAGGCGCGAGAAGCGCTTTCCGAAGAGCGCGACGAACGGGATCGAGCCGCCGAGGCCCATGCGCAGCGGCGCGCGCCCCCACGACTTCTCGTACGCGCGATCGACCGCCTCGAAGGCCGGGCCCTTCGCGACGTAATCCCACGACTCGGCCGAGCCGGGCAGCGTGGTGAGGGTGACCTTGGCGCCGCCCGGCACGTCGCGCGAGAGCTCCGCGCTCACCGCCTCGAAGAGCTCGCTCTCGGTCTGTCCGGGGGCGATGCGGAGGCTCAGCTTCGCGGACGCCGACTTTCGCACCGCGTTCTTCTCGGTGCCCGGCGCCGGGAACGTCGTCGAGAGGACGGTGACCGCCGGCTGCCGCGCCACCCAGGCGGCGGGCGTCAGATCGTGGCCGGGGAGGGGCGCGACGCCGTCGAGCAGCCGCGCGCCGTTGCGGATGACCTCGTCGTTCATCGGAAAGTCCCGCGAGCTCTCGAGCCACGCCGGATCGACGGGACGGCGCGCGAGGCGGAGCCGCCCGTCCTCGTCGACGAGCCGCGCGAGGAGGGTGACGAGCGCCATCGCCGGGTCGGGCACGAGGTTGCCCCAGATGCCGGAGTGGACGTCGCTGCGGGCGCTGGCGACCGTGACCTCGATCTCGAGGAGACCGCGGAGGCTCACCGTGAGCGCCGGGATCTCGGTGCTCGGGTTCTCGCAGTCGGTGAGGACCATCGCGTCCGAGGCGAAGGCGTCGGGGAACGCGTCCATGAAGCGCTCGAGGTTCGGGCTCCCGATCTCCTCCTCGCCCTCGAGGAGCAGCTTGAGGTTGCAGGGAAGACCGCCGGTCTCCTTCATCCACGCCTCGATGGCCACGAAGTGGCTGAGCCAGCCGCCCATGTCGTCGGCGGAGCCGCGCCCGTAGAGCCGGTCGCCCTTGCGCACGAGCGCGTGCGGCTCGGTGCTCCACGACTCGCCCTTCACCGGCTGCACGTCGTAGTGTCCGTAGACGAGGATGGTCGGCTTGTCGGGACCCGCCTCGAGCCACTCGGCGGCGACGCAGGGCAGGGCGCCGGGCAGCGTGAGCACGCGGGCGCGACGGAGGCCCGCGGTCTCGAGGTCCTTCCGCAGCGTCTCGGCGAGCTCGAGCAGCCGCGGCGCGGCCTCGGCCTCGCTGGAGATGGGAGCAAACGCGAGGTAGCGACCGAGGCGGGTGAAGGAGCCCTCGACCGCCTGCTGCGCGGCGACCGCGACCCTGGATACGTCGACCATTCCTCCTCGCTAGCACGGGGCGAAGCGCCCGCGAAGGGCGTCCGCGCACGGCCCGCGCGATGGCGAACGACGGCGCCTTGGCACCTCGGCCATGGAGCGCTATGCTAACGGAAGCTAACGGTCACTCGCGCCCGTTAGCCTGCCACGAACGCCACCGACCGCCACCGACCGCCCCTCCGCAAGACCATGGCCAAGAACGCCGCCGCCAAGCTCAGCACCAGCGCCCAGACCGAGCTTCTCGCCCTCGGCCGGACCGGGCGGCGTGGTCCCGCGGCGGTCGGGGTGGGTGCCCGCTCGCCGGTCGCCGAGGACGAGGTGGTGGTCATCGTCCTCAGCAAGCATGCCGCGGTCGTCAGCAGCAGCACGTTGAAGGGCCGCACCCTCGACGTGGACGAGCTGCGTCGCCGGCTCGCCGGTGCGGAGCTGGCGGTGGCGCGTCTCGCCGAGGCGCCGACGCCTCCCGAGGCGCCGCCGCTCGCGAAGGGTGAGGCGGCGCTGCTCGACCGCGCAGGCTTCGTCGATGCCGGGGGAAGCGGGGCGGGCGGCGCGCTCGAGCGCTCGCGCATCGAGCTCGACATGATGCTGGCCGAGAGCCTCACGCTCGACGACGCGGCGCGCGCGCTCGGCGTCAGCACCGGCCGCCTCCGCCAGCGGCTCGGCCCCACCGCGCGCACGCTCTACGGGATCAAGGACGGGCGCGCCTGGCGCATCCCGCGCTTCCAGCTCGCCACGAAGGGGCGGCTGGTCCGCGGCATCGACCGCGTGCTGCCGCGCATCCGCGAGGACGCGCACCCGCTCGCCGTCGCCGCCTGGTTCTCGCAGCCGCACCAGGATCTCGTGACCTCGGACGACGAGGCGCCGGTCTCGCCGCGCGCGTGGCTGCTGGCCGGCCGGGATCCCGACATCGTCGCCGAGCTCGCCGCGGAGATCTAGGGTTGGCGAAGCTTCCCGAGCCGCCGCACCCGCTCACGGTGCCGGCGGAGACGAAGACCCTTGCCGCCGGCACGCTGCTCTGGCGGATCTACACGCGCGGGGGGCGGCACCCGAGCGGCTTCGGCGAGCTGCGCACCTTCGGGCCGACCGAGGCGCGCTTCGATCACCACGAGCCGCCGGCGCGCGTGCAGGAACGCGGCATCCTCTACGCCGCCGACGATCCGACGACGTGCCTCGCCGAGTGCTTCCAGGTCACGCGCGTCATCGACCGGCATTCGGGCGACCCGTGGCTCGTCGGGTTCGAGCTGACGCGCGCGCTCACCGTCCTCGACGCGACCGGCGCGTGGCCGACGCGGGCCGGCGCATCGATGGCGCTGAGCACCGGACCGCGCGCCCGGGCGCGGCGGTGGTCGCAGGAGATCTACGCGGCGTATCCCGAGATCCAGGGCATCTGGTACGGCTCGTCCATGCACGCGAACCGCCCATCGGTGGCGCTCTACGAGCGCGCGAAGAAGGCGGTGCCCCGCGCGCCGACCTTCCACCGGGCGCTCGCCGACGCCTCGTTGCGGGGCCGCATCGACGCGGCCGCGACGCGTCTCGGCTACCGGCTCGTGTGAGCGCGGTGCGCGTCGTCTTCCTCGACTTCGACGGGGTGCTCAACCGGCGCGCCTTCGTCGAAGCGTCGGGCGCTCCCCACACCCCGGGGCCGCACCTCCTCGATCCCGAGGCGGTCGCGCGGCTGGAGCGTCTCTGCGTGGAAACCGGCGCGAGCATCGTCATCACCTCGAGCTGGCGCACCGCCTTCGACGCGGCCAGCCTCACGCGCCTGCTCCGTGACAAGGGCCTCGCCAGAGCGAAGGTGCTCGGGGTGACGCCGCTCATCCCGTACAAGCGTGGTCGCGGTCAGGAGGTTCAGGCCTGGCTCGACTCGCCGGAGGGTCGCGAGGTGGAGGCGTTCGTCGTGCTCGACGACGTGGCGGACCTCCTCCATCTCGCGCCGCGGCTCGTGCAGACCTCGTTCGAGACCGGCCTCACCGACGAGCACGTCGCCCTTGCGCGCGTCGTGCTCTGCGCGGGCTAGCCCTGCGCTCTCACATGTTGCGGCGATACTGGCCGCCGACCTCGTAGAGCGCGCTCGAGAGCTGGCCGAGCGTGCACACCTTGCAGGCCTCCATCAGCGCCGCGAACACGTTGCCGCCGTCGAGCGCCTCGCGCTTCACCGCGGCGAGCGCCGCCGGGGCGGCCTCGGTATTACGCTGCCAGAAGGCGTCCCGCGCGGTGATCGCGTAGTCCTTCTCCTCGTTGGTCGCGCGGATGACCTCGGGCGGCGACATCGTCGGCGAGCCCTTGGGATCGAGGAACGTGTTCACGCCGATGAGCGGCAGCTGCCCGTTGTGCTTCAGCGTCTCGTAGTAGAGCGACTCTTCCTGGATCTTGGAGCGCTGGTACATGCGCTCCATCGCACCCAGCACGCCGCCGCGCTCGCTGATGGCGCGGAACTCGGTGAGGACCGCTTGCTCCACGAGGTCGGTGAGCTCCTCGACGATGAACGAGCCCTGCGTCGGATTCTCGTTCTTCGACAGGCCGAACTCCTTCGTGATGACGAGCTGGATGGCGAGGGCGCGCCGCACGCTTTCCTCGGTGGGAGTCGTGATCGCCTCGTCGTAGGCATTCGTGTGGAGCGAGTTGCAGTTGTCCTGCAGGGCGAGGAGCGCCTGGAGCGTCGTGCGGATGTCGTTGAACGCGATCTCCTGCGCGTGCAGCGAGCGGCCCGACGTCTGGATATGGTACTTCAGCTTCTGGGAGCGCTCGTTGCCCTTGTACTTGTCACGGATGGTGCGGGCCCAGATGCGCCGGGCGACCCGCCCGATCACGGTGTATTCGGGGTCCATCCCGTTCGAGAAGAAGAACGAGAGATTCGGCGCGAAGTCGTCGATGCTCAACCCGCGCGACAGGTAGTACTCGACGAACGTGAATCCGTTGGCGAGCGTGAACGCGAGCTGGGAGATGGGATTCGCCCCAGCCTCGGCGATGTGATAGCCGGAGATCGAGACCGAATAGAAGTTACGGACGCGGTTTTCGATGAAGTACTGCTGGATGTCGCCCTGGAGGCGCAGCGCGAACTCCGTCGAGAAGATGCAGGTGTTCTGCGCCTGATCCTCCTTGAGGATGTCGGCCTGGACGGTGCCGCGCACCGCGGAGAGCGTCGCTGCCTTGATCTTCGCGTACACCTCGGGCGGCAGCACGAGGTCGCCGGAGACGCCGAGCAGCAGGAGGCCGAGCCCGTCGTTGCCCTCGGGCAGCGGGCCCTGGTAGCGCGGGCGCGGCTGACCGCGGCGCTCGTAGATCGCGGCGATCTTCGCCTCGACCTCCTCGACCTTGTTCTCCTTGCGAATCCAGCGCTCGCAGGCCTGGTCGATCGCGGCATTCAGGAAGAAGCCGAGGAGCATCGGCGCCGGACCGTTGATCGTCATCGACACCGAGGTCGCGGGGTCGGAAAGGTCGAATCCCGAATAGAGCTTCTTCGCGTCATCGACGCTCGCGATCGAGACTCCCGAGTTGCCGACCTTGCCGTAGATGTCCGGGCGGTGGTCCGGATCCTCGCCGTACAGCGTGACCGAGTCGAACGCGGTGGAGAGACGCTTGGCCGGCATACCGGCGGAGACGTAGTGGAAGCGCCGGTTCGTGCGCTCCGGGCCGCCTTCGCCGGCGAACATGCGCGCCGGGTCCTCGTTCTCGCGCTTCAGCGGGAAGACGCCGGCCGTGAACGGGTAATGCCCGGGAGGCGCCTCGCGCATGAGCCACGTGACGATGTCGCCCCAGTCCTCGTACTTGGGCAGCGCGATCTTCGGCACCCTGAGGTGCGAGAGCGTCTCCGTCGTGAGATCGATCTCGATGACCTTGTCACGCACCTGGAACTGGTACTTTTCGGCCGCATACCGCTGCTTCGTGGCCGGCCAGTCCGCGAGCAGCTTCTTCGGCTCGAAAGCCAGGCGCTGCTCGAGGTCCTCGTACATCGCCTGGAGCGGCGGGACGATGGCGGGCTGCTTCGAGCGGGCGGCGTCGAGAGTGCCCTTGATCTGGTACATGCCGCGTGCGATCTGCGCCTGCGCGCGCACGAAGGTGTCGGCGGCGTCGCAGGTCTCCGCGATCTCGGCGAGATAGCGGGTGCGATCCGGCGGGATGATCCAGCGCTTCTCGCTCATGCCCATGGCGAGCGCGAGATGGGGTGCGAGCGCGGTGCCCGTCTTCCGCGTGACCGTGTCCATGACCGCGGCGTAGAGCCGGTTCATGCCGGGATCGTTGAACTGCGAGGCGATCGTGCCGTACACGGGGAGCGACTCGTCGGTCGTGCCGAAGTCGTTGTGGTTGCGGCGCCACTGCTTCTTCACGTCACGGAGGGCGTCGAGCGAGCCGCGCTTGTCGAACTTGTTGATGGCGACCACGTCGGCGAAGTCGAGCATGTCGATCTTCTCGAGCTGCGTCGCGGCCCCGTACTCGGCAGTCATGACGTAGAGCGAGACGTCGGCGTGCTCGGTGATCTCGGTGTCGGACTGGCCGATGCCCGAGGTCTCGACGATGATGAGGTCGAAGCCGGCGGCCTGACAGACCTCGACCGACTCCTTCACGTGCTTCGAGAGCGCGAGGTTCGACTGGCGCGTCGCCAGCGAGCGCATGTAGACGCGCGGGCTGTCGATGGCGTTCATGCGGATGCGGTCGCCGAGGAGCGCGCCGCCCGACTTCCGCTTCGAGGGGTCGACCGAGAGCACCGCGATGGTCTTGTCGCTCGTCTCGGCGAGGTAGCGGCGCACGAGCTCGTCGACGAGGCTCGACTTGCCGGAGCCGCCGGTGCCGGTGATGCCGAGGACGGGTACGCGGCGGCGCTGCGGCTGGTCGGCGAGCGCCTTCTTCAGGCGGTCTCCCGCCTCCGGGAAGTTCTCGGCGATCGTGATGAGCGCGGCGATGACCGCCGGATCGCGCTGGGCGAGGCCGGGCAGGAGACGCTCGAAGTCGGCGGGGCGCTTCTCGAAGTCGCACCGCTGGATGAGGTCGTCGATCATCCCCTGGAGGCCCATCGCGCGGCCGTCGTCCGGGGAGTAGATGCGCGCGACGCCGTACTCCTGCAGCTCGCCGATCTCGGACGGAAGGATGGTGCCGCCGCCGCCGCCGAAGACCTGCACGTTGGCCTTCGCCTTGCGCAGGAGGTCGATCATGTACTTGAAGTACTCGACGTGGCCGCCCTGGTAGCTCGTGATGGCGATGCCCTGGACGTCCTCCTGGATCGCGCAGTTGACGATCTCCGAGACCGACCGGTTGTGGCCGAGGTGCACGACCTCCGCCCCCGAGGACTGCATGAGCCGGCGCATCACGTTGATGGCGGCGTCGTGTCCGTCGAACAGCGAAGCGGCGCTGACGATGCGGACGTGGTGGCGGGGCTTGTAGGGCTGAGAAGGGCTTTGCACGGCGCCGGCGAGTCTATGCCGCAGGCGGCGGCGTCGCCAGCGTCGCGGCGGTCGCTACTCGTCGCGGCGCGGCAGGAGGCCAGCCTCGCGGAGCTTGTCCTTCTTGCTCTTGCGCTTGCCCTTCACGCCGCCGTGCGGGTCGAGGACGGGGGCTGCCACCTCGGTCGGCTCGAAGCCGGCGATGCGTTCGCGGCCCAGCGCGAGGCGATGGCGCTTCTCGATGAGCGTCAGGTGCGGCTCGGTGGCGGCGCTCACGAAGCTGATCGCGACGCCCGACTCGCCGGCGCGCCCGGTGCGGCCGATGCGGTGGAGGTAGTCGACCGGCGAGCGCGGGAGGTCGTAGTTGATGACCGCGGGGAGCGCCGCCACGTCGATGCCGCGGGCCGCCACGTCGGTGGCGACGAGCACGCGGACCTTGCGCGCGCGGAAGTCCTCGAGCGCCTGCGTGCGGGCGCCCTGCGCGAGGTCGCCGTGGAAGGCGGCGGCCGAGATCCGTGCGCGCTTCAACTTGTCGGTGACGTGCTCGGCGGCGTAGCGGCTGGCGACGAACACGAGGACGCTCTCCCACGCGTGCTCGGCGAGGAGGTGACGGAGCAGCATGGTGCGGCGCGGCGCGTCCACCTCGATGGCGCGCTGCACGGTGCGCGACTGCACGTCGGCGAGGGACGCGCCGCCCTCGATCGCGACGCGCAGCGGGTCGTCGAGGAGCGCGCCGGCGAGGTCCCGCACCGCGGGCGGAAACGTGGCAGAGAAGAGCAGGCGCTGGCAGCGCGGCAGCAGGGCGAGCAGGCGCTCCAGCTCGGCCGCGAACCCGAGCGAGAGCATGCGATCGGCCTCGTCGAGCACGAGCAGCTCGACGTCCGACAGGCGGAGGGCGTTGTGTTCGACCAGATCGAGGAGGCGCCCGGGCGTGCCGACCATCACGTCCGCACCCCCGCGGAGCGCCATGAGCTGCGGGTTGATGGACACGCCGCCCACCGCCACGCGTGTGACGAGCGACGAAGGGAGAGGTCGCCCGTAGCGAGTGAACGCCTCGCCGATCTGCGCCGCGAGCTCGCGCGTCGGCGCCAGCACGAGCGCGCGCACCGGTCGCGGCCGGCGCACGCCAGACTCGGCGATGGCGAGCAGCTGGAGGAGCGGAAGCACGAACGCCGCGGTCTTGCCCGAGCCGGTCGGCGCGGATGCCCAGACGTCGCGGCCCTGGAGGATCGCGGGGATCACCGCGGCCTGGATCGGGGTCGGGGCCTCGTGCCCGAGGTCCGCGACCGATCCGACGAGCGGAGCGGAGAGCCCGAGTGACGCGAACGTCGTCAAAGATCGACCGAGGCGGTGCGCGGGCGGGTGGCTGGGGCGAGGAGGGCCGGCTGATCGGGGGCGACCGACAGGGGGGCGCCCTCGCCTTCGAGGAAGGTCGCGCCGTCGCGCTGCACGAGGCGGAGAGTGCTTCCGTCGCAGGTGACGCTTCCCGCGGCGCCGGCGTCGGTTGCGATCGCGCAGGATCGGTAATGCTTGCACATGCCGAACATGTCCGGTTTGCCGGGCGGGCACGCGGGATGGATGCGCACCGTCTTGCCCGTTCCCTGCGCGTCGTGGAGCACCACGAGGTCGTAGCCCTGTTCGCGGCCCGTGCCCTGCGCGGTGTTACGAACGGTGACCTTCTCGACGAGGAGCCCGATCGTCCCGGGGCTGGTGGTGGCGGCGCTCGCATCGGCCGTCGCGGCGCCCGATGCTCCGGTGGCGGGTGCGGTCGACACCGCAGGCGACGCGACCACCGCGCTCGACGCCGCAGGCGCAGCGTCCGGCGCGGCGGTCTCCGGGCGCGAGCACCCGAAGGACGCGCCCGCGGCAAGGAGCAGGACGAGGGAAGGACGCGACGCGAGCCCGAGGGCGAAAGAGAACATCCCCCGCAGGCTACCGTGGAAATGCCCGCGCGCTCCGCCGATGACGTCGCTCGGCAGGTCCGGTATCCTTGCCCTCATCATGACGCGCGAGGCGAGCTTCGCGGCGGCCGCCATCGCCCTCCTGGCGGCGGTCCGCGCCTGGGTCACGTACCGGCGGCGTGACGTCGTCGTCGGAGAGCGGAAGGGGACGACCGTGCTCGTCCGCCGGCGCGGCCCGTACCGCGAGCTCGTGCTGCGGAAGGGCGACCAAGAGCTCGTGCAGTCGCGCCAGCACGTCGGCGACGCGCTCGACGCGGGACCGGGTTACGTCGACGGGCTGCACCTCGGCATGCTCGTACGGCCACTTCCCGGCGCGGTGCTCTTCCTGGGCGGCGGCGCCGGCAGCGCGCCGCGCCAGTTCGAGACTGCCTATCCCGGGATATCCATCGATGTCGTCGAGGACAATCCGTTCGTGGTGGCGGCGGCCACTCGCTATTTCGGATTACGCATCACGAGCGCGCTATCCATCCACGTGGCGGACGCCGTCACGTTCCTCGGCCGCGCGGAGCCGGCCTCGTACGACCTCGTCGTCCTCGACGTGTACGACGCGAGCGGGATCCCGCCGGCTCTCCGGGCAGGCGAGACGTTCGAGGCAGTGCGGCGATGCCTCGCCAGAGGAGGAACGCTGGTGGTGAACCTCGTGCCCTCGGCGGACTGGAGCGAGGAGGCCCTCGACCACGCGCTCGCCCGCGCGTTCCCGGAGCACGAGCGCGCCAGCTTCGGTGCCGCCCCCGCCAACGTGCTCGTCCTCCTGACCCCGAAGATCCCCACCGACATCGAGCTCGCGGAGCGCGCCTCGTGCGTCACGGTCGCCCGTCACCTGCTCGCGATCGTGCGCGCCAGGAAGGCGCCGGCCGTCACGCCGGGGTGACGGGACGCGGACCGCTGTCTTCCCACGCGCAGAAGCGCGCCTCCGGCGTGCTCCCGTTCATGTGGATGACGAGGTGCGTGCGCGCCGCGCGGTAGGCGAGGTCCACGGGCGCGCCGGGCCGTACCTCGCGCGGCGGATCCTCCTCGGCGTCCTCTGCCCAGGAGCCCACGTTGATGTACGTGGCGGTGCCCGCGGCGAGCGACGCCGGCACGTGCGTGTGACCCATCACCACGAAGGCGGCCGGGAAGAGCGAGGCGAGGCGCGCCGCGCGCTCGACCATCTGCGCCGAGGCGTCCACGGTGCGGAGCCTCGTGAGCAGGACGTTGAGCAGCACGCAGGTGGACACGACGGCGCCCGCCGCGATCGCCGCCGAGCGCCCGCCGCCGCCGAACAGGGCAATGGCGCCGAGCGCGAGCACGCTCGCCGCGCCCACCGCCATCCGGTCGAGCAGCACGCTCGCCATGATGCCGCGAATGCTCGAGGTGATCGGCGCCGACTGGAGCGCGAGCAGCGCGCGTAGCCGCTCGAGGCCGAGCTGGGTCGTCACCGCGAGCTTCGCGACGCGCTCCTCGTGCTCGAGCCGCAGCGCCCGCGCCGCCCCGGACAGGTGGCCGGCCCGCAGGCGGAACATCTCCCGGACCGCGCGCGCGAAGTCGAGGCCGAGGCGCGCCATGCCGGCAACCCCGAGCTGCACGCCGAAGGCGAGATAGAACGCCATCCCGGTGTGATCGTGACCGTGCTCCTTCATCCCGCGCGTGGTGCGCACGACGAAGCGGATGAGCGTGTCGCAGAAGCCGCGCGCGACGCGCCGGGGATCGAGCGGCGACACGGGAGCCATGATGTTCTGCGTCGCGCAGAACGGGTCGTACTGATGGCCGTGCTCGATGAACGCGACGCCGTCCCGGTAGAAGAACCACGGGTTGAACTCGATCCGCGCGTGGAAGGCGTCCACGTCGAGCTCGGGTCGTGCGGTGCGCGCGTGCGCGGCGAGGATGGCCCGGAAATCGTCCTTCACCTCGTCCCAGTGGAACTCGATGTCGTGATTGCCGTGGACGAGGGAGAGCGCGTGCCCGTCCGCGACGAAGCAGGCGAGCGCGCGGAGCACGTCGGCATGACGGTCGGCGACGCGGGTGAGCTTGAGGCGCGCGTGGTCGACGGCGCTGCCGATGCCGTGCCGACGCTCCTCGGCGGTGAGCTCGGTCGAGAGCGCGGCGGCGCCCGGTGGGGCGTCGCCGATCGCGATGCCGATGAAGTCGATGAAGTCGCCCGCGATGACGATCCGCCAGCGCGCGCCCGGCAGCGGCTGCATGCGGTAGTGCTCGAGGAGGAGCACGAGGTCGCGGTCGATCGCCTGGGACCGGCGACCACGGTTCGCGACGCCCTCGTGGATGTCGCTACCGAGGTGCACGTCCGAGAAGACGAGCAGGCTCTCGGCTACGGGCTCGGCGGAAATGACCACGCTTCACCCTCGCTCGGAACGAGCGCGGACGCCGTCACGCTTCGGTCACGCCTTCGTGGCGCGCTTCGCGACCGGCTCACCGCCGGACAGCTGCGCTTGGAGCTTCTTCGGCAGCGCTCCCTTGACGAGCCCGTACGACTCCGTGAGCAGCGCGCGGGCGTCCTTGGCTGCGAGCGCGAGCGGGTCGGCCACGCGGATCCAGTGAGCGCGCGCGAGGTACGGCGCCGTCTCGATCCCGGCGACCCCGGTGAGCGCCCCGAAGTCCTCGGGGCTCGTCTTGCAGCTGAAGGTCGCGGCGTTTCCTTCGCGCGTGAACACCGCGAACATCTTGCCGCCGATCGAGAAGCACAGGTCGGCGCCCCACTTCACGTCCTCCGTCACGTGCGGAAGCGAGCGGCAATGCGCGAGGAGCTTCGACTTGCTTGCAGCGGCCACGAACCCTCCATAGCGCGGTGGCCGGGGTGGTGCGCTACTCTCTGCCGCGATGCCCGACGCCAGCGCCGACCCACGAGACGACGAGACCCGCTTCCGCCGCCTCGTGAACGCGCTCGACCACGCCATCGTGTGGGAGTTCGACGACACGGCGAGCCGGTACACGTTCGTCAGCGAGCACTCCGCGCTCGTGCTCGGCCACCTCGCCGAGGAGTGGCTCGCCGATCCGCACTTCTTCGAGCGGCGGGTGTCCCCCGAAGACGAGGCGAAGTTCGCCGCGGTGCTCGCCAAGCTGCGCTCCGGCGAGGCCAACGATCTGCGGCTCGAGCATCGCTGCACCACCCGCGACGGCCGGCAGGTGTGGGTCCACACCGGGATTCATCGCGAGGACGAGGGCGGTCGGCGGCTCCTCCGCGGGGTCACGATCGACATCAACAACGTGAAGAGCGCGGAGCTGCGCGAGCGGCTCGCCCGTGAGCAGGCCGAGGACTCGATTCGCCAGTACGAGCAGGTGATGGCGATCGTGTCCCACGATCTCCGGAATCCGCTCAACGCCGCGACGCTCGCCGCCGGAGCCATCGAGCGCGACCCGACGAGCAGCCCGAGCGTCCTGAAGACCGCGGCCATCATCGCGCGCGCCGCGAGCCGCATGGCGCGCCTCATCGACGACCTGATGGACGTCTCGAACATCGACGCGCGCCGGCTCGTCGTGGTGCCGACGCGAACGACCACCGACGCGATCGTCTCCGAGGTGCTCGAGGGGAATGCGATGATGGCAGAAGAGAAGAGCGTCGTGCTCCGCTCGCCCCTCGGACCGTCGGTGACGCTCCACTGCGACCCCAAGCGGATCGTCCAGGTGCTCTCCAACATCGTCGGTAATGCCGTGAAGTTCAGCCCCGCGGACGGGATCGTCGAGCTCCAGGTCCGCGTCGACGCGCTCGAGGCGGCGTTCTCCGTGCACGACGACGGGCCCGGCATCGACCCCGAGGACCTCCCTCACGTGTTCGATCGCCGCTGGCAGGCTCCCGCCACCGCGAGCAAGGGAAGCGGCCTCGGCCTGTTCATCGCGAAGGGGATCATCGACGCCCACGCCGGGCGCATCTGGGCCGAGAGCGCGCCGGGGAAGGGGACCACGTTCACCTTCACCCTGCCGCTCACCTAGGAACGCCGTCAGCTGCCTGGTCGCTTGCAGGGCTGGATCGCGGGCGCGGTCGGCGCGACAGGTCGCGGCGGGACGCGCCGCGGCGGCACCGCGACTCGACCCGGCGCGGCGATGCCGCCGGTCTGCGGGATCCGGTAGGGCCGGTCGACACGCAGCCGATCGGTGGTCATCCCGTTGGCCTTCTTGATGATCTCGGGCGTCACCTTGTAGTGGAGCGCCAGATGGCTGAGCGTCTCGCCGGCGCGCGTCGTGTGGGTGATGAACGTGGTGGGCGGGGTCACGAGCCGCCGCGCCACGAGCGTCCGGTACATGCGACGCCCGAGCTCCTGCGCGGCGGGGCTGTAGAAGCGGACGTGCAGATGCGTCGCGTGCCCCTTCGCGTGGAAGACGAGCGGGCGCGCCGCCTTGCCTCCCACCTGGAAGATCTGGTCGAGCCACGCGGGGTCCTCACCGATCTCGCGCGCGTGGCTCTTCAGGAGACGCTGCACGGAGACATCCATCAGGATGAGGTCGACGTCGCTGTCGGCGATCAGGGTGCGGACGAGGTGCCACGTCCGCGCGCGGTCCAGATTCGCAGCATTCGCGGCCGCATACCAGCGATGACCGGTGGTCAGGTAATACCCGAGATCGACGTCGCGGCCCGACTGGTGGCTCACGTGCGGCGGCAAATATCCGCCGTTCCGCGCGCTCAGATTGCCGACGAACGCGTGCGGCGAGCCAGGAAAGCGCTCGGCCACCGATCCGAGCGCGTGGACGAGCGCATCGACCGTCTCCTTCGTTCCCCAGGCGAGGGCGGGGCTCACGACCTCCCAGCTCTCGCCGGCGGGCATCTGCGTGCCGGCGACGAGCACCCCGGCGTGAGCGCCGCCGATCGACATCGAACCCAGCGCGCCGAGGTCGCCGCGGAGCCGCGCCATCAGCTCGGCGTCGGTCAGCTCGGCGAAAGGGATCGGCAAAGCCGACTCGCCGGGCGCGGCGGCGGGGGCCTCGAAGCCGTCGTCGACCATGGCGCGGTCGCCCTCGCTCTCGTCCTCCACGGGGGCAGGCGTGCAGTCGGTCTCCGGCAACGGCGGGGCGGCCGGTCCGGAGGCGAGCTCGCCGGGCGAAGCCTCGTGCGGGACGGCCTGCGCCGTCGCGGCCGGGGCGAGGGGCGGGCGGCGCGGCCCGCACCCGAGCACGAAAAAGGCGAGGGAAAGCCCGAGGACCGGTCGCCGCGGCATGGGCCTCCTTCTAGCATTTCTCGATTTCTCGTCCGGCCGTGTCCGGTCTGCACGGCCTCGTTCGTCCTTGGACTATTCTCGAACCAGGAGACCGTGCTCGATGGCCAAATTCATGTATCTCTTCCGTGGCGGTGGGTATTCGCAGGAGGACGCGGTCTCTCCCACCGAGCTCCAGGCGCATCTCGCGAAGTGGGGCGCGTGGTCGGACGCGCTGCTCGCGGCCGGCAAGCTCGTGGCGGGTCATCCGCTGTCCCATCCGCCCGCCGGGGCCACCCTGCGCGGCCGCGACAAGGTCGTCACCGACGGTCCGTACGCCGAGTCGAAGGACCTCGTGAGCGGCGCAGTCATCGTCGAGACGGCCTCGCTGGAGGAGGCCATCGAGCTCGCGCGTGGCTGCCCGATCTTCGAGCGTGACGGCTCGGTCGAGGTGCGCACGATGCTCTCCGGCCCGCTCGCGTAGGTGCTCGTGGAGCCCGCGAGCGCGCGCGAGCTGGTCGGGGATCTCTTCCGCCGGGAATCCGTCCATCTCGTCGCCGCGCTCGCGCGCCTGCTCGGTCCGAAGAACCTCCCGCTCGCCGAGGACGTGGTGCACGACGCGCTCGTCAGCGCGATGCAGGCGTGGCGGTTCGCCGTGCCCGACGATCCAAAGGCCTGGATCCTCCAGGTCGCGAGGAACCGGGCGATCGACATCCTGCGCCGCGAGCGGAGGCGCGTCGCGCTCCCTGCTCACGAGGACGAGCTCCTCCTCGGAACCGTGGAGCACGCGCTCTCGCCCGAGGCCGACGCCGAGAACCAGCTCGCCATGATGTTCGCCATCTGCGACGAGACGCTCGGCGCCGAGACCCACGTGACGTTGATCCTGCGCCTGCTCTGCGGCTTCTCGGCGCCCGAGATCGCGCGCGCCTTCCTCGTCGACCTCGGCACCATCGAGCGGCGCCTTCATCGCGGGCGCGCCCGCCTCCAGGAGGTCGGCGTGCTCCAGGACCTCGTGACGCGCGAGGCGGTGGCGGCCCGTCAGCCGTCCGTCGAGCAGGCGCTCTACCTGCTGTTCAACGAGGGCTACCACGGCAGCGATCCCGAGCTCCCTCTCCACCCCGCGGTGTGCGCCGACGCGGTCCGGCTCGCCGAGCTCCTCGCGGGCGCGCCTTCTGTCGATGCAGGCGCCGCGCACGCGCTCGCCGCGCTCTTCTGCATCCACGGCGCTCGGCTCCCGAGCCGGCTCGACGAGGGCGGCGTCATCGTGCCGCTTGCCGAGCAAGACCGCACGCGCTGGGACCAGCAGCTCGTCGCGCGGGGCATCCGCCACCTCGGCGAGAGCGCGGGCGGCGACCGGCTCACGCGCTGGCATCTCGAGGCCGGCATCGCGTTCGAGCACTCCCGCGCTCCATCGTTCGCGAATACCGACTGGGCGAAGATCGTGGCTCTCTACGATGCGCTCGCGTCGGTGGCCCCCGGGCCGGTGGTCGCGCTGAACCGCGCGCTCGCCCTCGCCGAGCTACGCGGCCCCGAGGCGGGCCAGTCGGCACTGGGCGCGATCGCCGAGCCCGGCAAGCTCGCCGGGTACTCCTTCTTCTGGGCGGCGCAGGCGCACGTCGCCCATCGCGCCGGCGACGACGCCGGGGCGCGGGCGCACTATGCCCGGGCCGCCGCGCTCGCGCGGAGCCCGGCGGAACGCGAGGGGTACGCGCGGCGCCTCGCGTCGCTGCCCGCGGGCAGTGCCTGACCACCCCTCCTCTTGACCCCCGAGCGCATCCGGCCGATGCCACCGGGCATGCGTCGCGCGCTGCTCCTCCTCGCGTCTCTCGCCTGCTGTTCGCCTGCCC
>JAQBQL010000085.1 GCA_028287035.1 Labilithrix sp.
CCGGTGGACGCCGGATAAGAACTCCTGAACGAGCCGGCCGACAGCGGCGGCGCCGTGACGACGGATGATCTCGTGGACGTCTACGACCGGACCCTCGCCGCGATCCGCCAGGCGGAGACCTCGGGACGCCACTCGCACATGGCGTTCATGGAGCGCATCGGAAACCCGTGCAACTTCCACGCAACGCCAGGACCTGCGTCGCTCGGCGTCATGCGCCGATGGCAGAACTGGTCGCAGAGCGACCATCTCTACCCGCAGTGGTGCAAGAGCTGGGCAAAGGGTACCGCGTACGACCCGCCCTACCACGTGGCGGGCGACGTCCCGGACGGGTACCTCGACGCGATGATCGCGCGGGTGCGCCGCACGCAGGACGACTGGGATCTCCCCGCGCCGGTGCCCGTCTTCATCGGCGAGTTCGGCTGGGGCCCGGAGGACGGCATCGAGCTCCTCGGCAAGCAGATGAAGCGCTTCAACGAGAGCGGCTTCTCGTGGACCATCTGGTCCTACAAGACGTGGTTTCCCACGAACTGGGGTGTCGTGCGGCCGGAGGGTCCGATCGCCCCTCAGGGCGCGCCCGACCATACGCACGCGCTCTGCTCCGCTTCCTTCCCCTGCCCGCTCCGGATCGAGCCCGGCGGCTTCGCCACGCTGGAGGGGGCGCTCGCCTCGACGCGTACCGACGCCCCCGGCTTCCACGCCGTCACGACCGACGGCTTCCGCCGGCTCTTCGCGAAGCACGGTGCGGCGAGGTAGAACGGGCGAGCGCGACCACGCCGGCTCTCCTGACAGCTACGTGTCAGGAATGGGCAGCGCGACCGCAGAATTACCGCGGGCTCCGTTGCTGACGGGCGGAGCGGTCGTTATGAGGTGTGGTCCATGCTTCCCATCCGCCTACGCGGAGCCCGTACCCACAACCTCCGTGGCGTCGACCTCGACCTGGAGCCCGGGCGTCTCGTCGCGCTGACCGGACCCAGCGGCGCAGGGAAGTCGTCGCTCGCGCTCGACACGCTCTACGCCGAGGGCCAGCGGCGCTTCGTCGAGAGCTTCAGCCCCTACGCGCGTCAGTTCCTCGAGCGGCTCGAGCGCCCGCCGGTCGGGTCGCTCGAGCCGGTCGCGGCGACGGTGGCGGTCGATCGCCGCGCGCCGGTGAAGTCGAGCCGGTCCACGGTCGCGACGCTCACCGACCTCGAGCCCTACCTCGCGACGCTCTTCGCGTGCGAGGCGGTGCCGACGTGCCCCGACTGCCACGAGGCCGCGGTCGCGACGAGCGCGCACGACGCTGCCCAGCGCGCCGTCGACGAGCTCGGGCAGCGGCGGGCGATCGTCAGCTATCCCGTGCGCATCCAGAGCGCCGAGGCGTACCTCGAGCTCCGCGAGACGCTGGTGACCGACGGCTACCGCCGGCTCGTCGTCGCCGGCACGGTGCGGGACATCGACGACGTGAAGCCGAGCGAGGCGGGACGCCCGGACGTCCCGCTCGAGGTGGTGGTCGACCGGCTCGAGGTCGGCGCGCGCGATCTGCGGCGCCTCCAGCAGGCGATCGAGGTGGCGTGGGAGCGCGGCACCGGACGCGCCGAGCTGCGCCTCGCCGACGGTGAAGCGCCCGCGGAGAACGGCAAGCACCACGTGGGCATCGCCCGCGGGCTCGTCTGTCCGAGCTGCACCCGGAGCTTCGAGCCGCCGCGGCCCGGGCTCTTCTCGTACAACTCGCCGCTCGGCGCGTGCACCGACTGCAAGGGCTTCGGCCGCGTCATCGCCGTCGACTGGGACAAGGTCATCCCCGATCGCACGAAGACGCTCGAGAAGGGCGCGATCAAGGCGTGGAACGGGAAATCGAGCGAGTCGGAGCGCGCGTCCCTGATCCGCTTCGCGAAGAAGCAGCGCATCCCGACCGACCTCGCCTGGGAGAAGCTCACGAGCGAGCAACAGAGCGCGGTCATCGAGGGCGAGGGCGACTGGTCGGGCGGCCGCTTCCCCGGCGTGAAGGCCTGGTTCAAGTGGCTCGAGACCCGCACCTACAAGATGCACGTGCGCGTCTTCCTCTCGCGGTATCGCGACTACGTGCACTGCGAGACGTGCCGCGGGGCGCGGCTCAACGCGACCGCCCGCACGTACCTGGTCGGCGGCCTCGACCTCGGCGCGTGGCACGGACTGACGGTGCAGCAGGCGCTCGAGCGGCTGCGCGGCATCGCCCCTCGCAACGCGCAGGGCAAGCGGGTCCATGCGGAGCTCCAGTCGCGGCTCAGGTACCTCGATGCGGTGGGGCTCCCCTACCTCACGCTCGATCGTCAGGCCCGCACGCTCTCGGGCGGCGAGGCGCAGCGGGCGAGCCTCACCACGGCGCTCGGCGCCTCGCTGACCGGCACGCTGTTCGTCCTCGACGAGCCCACCGTCGGCCTCCATGCGAGCGACGTCCCGCGGCTCGCCAGCGCGATGCGTGACCTCGCCGACGCGGGGAACACGGTGCTCGTGATCGAGCACGATCGCGGGGTCGTCGAGCGTTGCGACCGCGTCATCGAGATGGGGCCGGGCGCCGGTCCGCACGGCGGCGAGATCCTGTTCCAGGGAACGCCCGCCGAGGTCGCGGCGACCGACACCGCGACCGGTCGCGCCTGGCGTGCCGAGGCGACGGTCCGCCCTGCGGCGTTCGCGAGGGCCGACGACAAGGGGCCGCGCGAGATCGTGCTCACCGGCGTCCGCGAGAACAACCTCCGCATCGACGAGGTCAAGATCCCGCTCGGCGTGCTCTGCGCCATCACCGGCCCGAGCGGCTCCGGCAAGAGCACGCTTGCCGAGGACATCATCTACCGGGCGGTCGCCCGCCACTGTGGCACCGCCACGAGCAAGCCCGGCACGTACGACACGATCACCGGTCACGAGAAGCTGCGCAGCGCCGTGCTGGTCGACCAGTCGCCCCTCGGGCGCACCGCACGCGGCAATGCTGCAACCTACACGCATGCCTGGGACCGCGTTCGCGCGCGCTTCGCGGCCGAAGAGGCCTCGCTGCGGCGCGGGCTCACCCCGGCGCACTTCTCGTTCAACGTGCCCGGCAAGGGTCGCTGCGAGACGTGCTCCGGCGAGGGCTACGAGACCGTGGAGATGCAGTTCCTCGCGGACGTGATGCTCCTCTGCCCGGTCTGCCAGGGCAAGCGGTTCAACACCGACGTGCTCGGCGTCACGCATCTCGGCAAGACCGTCGCCGACGTGCTCGCGATGACCGTCGACGAGGCGCTCGCGTGCTTCTCGCCGCGCGAGCTGCGTGACTACGTCATCGAGAACACGCTGAAGCCGCTGCAGCGGGTGGGGCTCGGATACCTGCCGCTCGGGCAGCCGCTCTCCACGTTGTCGGGCGGCGAGGCGCAGCGCCTCAAGCTCGCTCGCGCGCTGTCGTCCGATGCGCGCGGCGCCATGTTCGTCGTCGACGAGCCGAGCGCCGGGCTCCACGCCGAGGACGCGGTGCACGTCGTGAGCGCGCTCCGCAGCCTCGTCGCGGAAGGCGCGAGCGTGGTCATGGTCGAGCACGATCTGTCGGTCGTCCGCGAGGCCGACTGGGTCATCGACCTCGGCCCGGACGGCGGCCCCGGCGGCGGCCGCGTGGTCGCCGAGGGAACGCCCGAGGCGGTCGCCGCGAGCGGATCGAAGACCGGCATCGCGCTCACCGAGCTCGAGGCGAAGACGGCCGCCGGCCGCGGCAAGGCGCGGGCGAAGACCGACAAGAATGGCAAGAAGAGGGCGCCGCCGGCGCCGAACGACGCGATCGTCGTGCAGCACGCACGCGAGCACAACCTGAAGGACGTGTCCTGCCGGGTGCCGCACGGGAAGCTGTGCGTCGTCACCGGTCCCAGCGGCTCCGGCAAGAGCTCGCTCGCCTTCGACGTCATCTTCGCCGAGGGCCAGCGGCGCTTCATGGAGACACTGACGCCCTACGCGCGCCAGTTCCTGCCCACCTTGCCTCGTCCGGACGTCGACCTCGTCACCGGCGTGCCGCCGAGCATCGCGCTCGAGCAGCGTCAGACGCGAGGCGGCGCGAACTCGACGGTCGCGACCGTGACCGAGATTGCCCACTATCTGCGGCTGCTCTACGCGAAGGTCGGCGATCTGTATTGCCCCGACTGCAACGCGCCGGTCGCGCCGATCTCCCCCGACGAGATGTTCGCGCGCGTCCGTGCCATGGGAAAGAAGGGCGAGAAGCGGACGCTCTACGCGCCGGCGGTCCGCGCGCGCAAGGGAACCTACCTCGATCTGTTCACGAGCGCCGCGCGCTCCGGGGTGGTGACGGCGCGCGTCGACGGGGCGCTCGTCGCCATCGATCCGCCGCCGAAGCTGACGAAGTCGAAGGAGCACTCGATCGACCTCATCGTCTACTACGGCGCGCTCGCCGATCTCGATCGCGCCTCCTTCGATCGCGCGCTCGCGTGGGGCGCCGGCGCGCTTCGCATCGGGCCCGGCAACCCGACGCCCCACTTCGCGGAGGGCGAGGAGATCCTGTCGACCTCGCGCGCGTGCTCCGTGTGCGGGACCGGCATCCCCGATCTCGATCCCCGCTGGTTCTCGTTCAACACGAAGCAGGGCCAGTGCGAGTCCTGCGAGGGCAGCGGCGTCCGCGGCGGCACCGCCGACATGGAGGAGAGCGAGCGCTCGAAGGACCCGTGCCGCGCCTGCAAGGGCGATCGCCTCGCGCCCATCCCGCGGAGCGTGCGGCTCGGCGGCGAGACCTACCCGCGCATCATGGAGAAGGGCGTCTCCCGGGCGCTCGCCGCGATCCGCGGGCTCGAGCTCACCGGCAAGAACGCGATCATCGCGAAGGCGCCGCTCGCCGAGCTGAAGCGCCGCCTCGAGTTCGTGGAGCAGGTCGGCCTCGGGTACCTCGGCCTCGGCCGCGCTGCGGCGACGCTCTCGGGCGGCGAGATGCAGCGCCTGCGGCTGTCAGCGCAGCTCGGCAGCGGACTCACGGGCGCGCTCTACGTGCTCGACGAGCCGACCATCGGGCTCCATCCGCGGGACACGGGCCGCCTCATCGCGAACCTGCGGGCGCTCGTCGACACCGGCTCCACGGTGGTGGTCGTCGAGCACGACGCGGAGACCATCCAGGCCGCCGATCACCTCACCGATCTCGGGCCGGGCGGCGGCCGCAATGGCGGGCACATCGTCGCCGAGGGAACGCCGGCGGCGGTCCTCGCGTCGGAGGCCTCACCGACCGGTCGCGCGCTCCGCGAGCCGCTCGGGGTCGTCCGGAAGCGGCGCCCGATGGCCGACGCCTGGATCGAGCTCGAGGGCGCACGCACGAACAACCTGAAGGACGTCACGTTCCGCGTCCCGGCCGGCCGCATGGTCGTCGTCGCCGGCGTGAGCGGCTCCGGCAAGAGCACGCTCGTGCAGAAGGTGTTCTTCCCGGCGCTCCGCAAGCAGCTCGGCCTCGTGGCGGACACCCCGGGCGTGCACAAGGCGCTGCGGGTCCCGAAGACCATCAAGCGCGCGCTCGCCGTCGACCAGTCGCCGATCGGCCGCACCCCGCGGTCGGTCCCGGCGACGTTCCTCGGCGTCTGGGACGAGATCCGGAAGCTCTACGCGGCGCTCCCCGAGTCACGGGCGCGCGGCTGGACGCCGGCGCGGTTCTCCTTCAACACGCCGCAGGGCGGAAGGTGCACGGCCTGCGCCGGTCAGGGCGCGATCGTCGCCGAGATGGCCTTCCTCCCCGAGGTCATCACCCCGTGCGAGACGTGCCTCGGCCTGCGCTTCGAGCCGTCCACCCTCGATCCGAAGTGGGCCGGGCTCTCCGTCGGCGACGTGCTGCGTCTCTCCGCCGAGGAGGCCGCCGACGTGTTCGGCGCGTTCCGCAAGATCGCCGGGCCGCTCCGCACCATCACCGAGCTCGGATGTGGATACCTGTCGATCGGACAGGGCTCCAACACGCTCTCCGGGGGCGAGGCGCAGCGCCTCAAGCTCGCCAGCGAGCTGACCGCGGGGATGGCGCACGAGCCGACCGTCTACGTCCTCGACGAGCCGACCACCGGGCTCCACCTCTCCGACGTCGGGCGCCTCGTCAAGGTGCTCGACCGTCTCGTGGAGCGCGGTGACACGCTCGTCATCGTCGAGCACCATCCCGACGTCATCGCGAACGCCGACTGGGTCGTCGAGCTCGGGCCCGAGGCGGGCGACGCGGGCGGCACCATCGTCTTCGAGGGCGAGCCGGCGCAGCTGACGAAACGGAAGACCGCGACCGGCCGCGCGCTCGGCCGCATCGCGGCGGCGGCGAAGGCGGGCGCCACCCCGGCCACCTGAACGGCATCATGGCAGGGTAGAATCGGCGTGTGGCGCTCTTCCCGAAGGCGACGTTCGAGGTGCTCGTCCCGGACGGACGCATCGCCATCGGGGGGGTGACCAGGGGTATCGTCGTCCTCGACACGGCGAGGGACATCCCGCGCGTCTCCGAGCTCGTCGTCGAGCTCGTGTCGATTGCCCGCTTCCGCTACCCGGCGGTGTGGGACCGCGTGCTCTTCACCGCGAAGGCACGCGTCACGCAGCCGCCGGTGCTCGCGAAGGGGACGCACCGGATCCCGTTCGAGATCGAGACGCCCTCGTGGCTGCCGCCGACCTTCTTCGACGAGCTCACCGACGTCGAGCACCGCGTGGACGTCCGGCTCGACGTGGCCTGGGGGCTCGATCCTTCGACCCGCCTCCAGCCGCCCGTCGTCCTCCGGCCACGAGAGGGTCATCGCGAGCCCGTCCGGCTGCGGCTTCCCCCGGCGTTCCACGCGCGCGCGCGCATCGAGCTCGTCGTCGACTCGCGCGTGGTCAGGCAGGGCGAGCCGGTGCTCGGGCACGTGGAGCTCCTGCAGGGCACGATCGAACCGTATCCAGGCATCACGCTCCTCCTGATGCGAAACGTGGCGACGGGCTCCGAGACCTCGTGGTGGTCGAACGACGCGAGCGTCCTGGTCTCCGCAGCGGCGCTCGCAGCGGGCCAACCGGTGGCCTTCGAGATCCCCGCCGATGCGGTGAGTCGCCCGAGCTTCCGCACCGGCTTCGTCGACAATGCCGTCTACCTGGGCGTCATGCTGCAGAACGATTTCGCCTCGTTCCTGGTCCGCGCCCACCGCGTCGCGCTCGAGGTGCTTCCGCGCGGGTCGATCATCCACGATGACCTCGGCGGAGCCAGCGTGCTGCGCGGACGGGCGGCGCAGGTGGCCGCCGCCACCGGCCTCCGCGAAGGCGACGGATCGTGCCTCGCGGAGGGCGAGCCCGCGGGTCTCACGCTCCGGATCCACGAGACGACGGCGGCGACGGGCCGCGAGCTCGAGGTGTCGATCGGCTATCCGGATCTCGGGCTCGGGCTCGAGCTGCGCGAGCTCTCGCCGCTCCACGCAGCGCTCGCCAGGGCCACGCTGCCCGCCTTCCCCCGCCATCAGCCGGTGGCGAAGCGTGACGACCTTCCGCCGTCCTTCTTCGCCGACCTGTTCCGGGACGTGCCTCCCGAGGGCCAGCCGAGCCTCTCGGACTACCAGCTCGGGATACGCTTCGGGCTGGTCGATGGGAGCGCCGAGCACCTGCTCGACCGGACCCGCTGGGCCATCGCCCACGCTCACCGTGTCGCCGCGGTCATCGACACGCTGCCCTTCCCGACGCCGGTGCCGGCGGCCGCGGCCGACGCGTGGCGCGCGTGCGCGAGGTCCACGCGCGCGCTCCTCGTGCCCTCGGCGCCGACGCTGAGCGGCCTTCCCTTCCACCGGCTGACTGCCGACCAGCAGGACCGGGCATTCACCGCGACCCTCACCACGGTATGGAAGGACGGCGCCCCGCGCGACCGCGTGTTCCTGTACCTCGGCGAGGCACGGCTTCCCGAGTCGGCGATCGGACCGCTCGAGAACCATGCGTTCCCGGATGGGCTCGCGGCGTTGCGTGCGGTCTTCTCGGCGGCGCACGTCACGTCGAGCGGCGAGGTCCTGACGCTCGAACGGAGCGCCTGGTCGTCCGACCCCGCGACGCTCCTGCCCGTCCTCGAGGCGGTCATCGACTGGATCATGCGCGAGCGAGGCGAGCTCCGCAACACCTCGGCCTACCGCTGAGGAACGCTGCATGACGGATCACGACAGCGCCCTTCGTGTGCTCCGGATCGCCGAGCTCGTCGCCGAGGCGGCCGACCTCGCCCCTCGTGAGGTGCCCGGCCCGGCGAGCCGCCAGATCGGCGCGGTGCGGCTCGAGCTCGCCTGCGTGCCGCGCCGCGGCCGCGTCGACGTCGTCGTCGAGCTGACGTATCCCGACGTGCAGCTCGGAATCGTATTCAGGAAAAAAGGAATCCTCGATAGCTTTCGCGAGTCGCCGCTCCTGCCGGCCGATCTCGTGGATCACCACCTCGAGGTCGCGCACCAGGGGCGCACCGTGAAGGCTTTCGTCGACGCGGCGCTGCGGGTGCTCGGAGGCGCGGAGGACCTGCGCTTCTCCGACGATCACCTGACGCTGCGTTTCACGGTCGACGACGCCGACGAGGGACGTTCCTGGGTCATCGCCACGGCGGCGGTGGAACGCGCCCGCGCCCTCGACGCCGCGCTCGCGCGTCTCCCCTTCCAGGACCTGGCGCGCCGCGCCGAGCACCTGTGGCGAGCCGCGGCGGAGGGTGAGCGGGCCATCCTCGTTCCGACCGGGCCCTCGCTGCACGGCCTGAGGCTGCGCGCGCGCGCCGCGGCGGGGGGCGAGGAGCACGAGGCCCGCGTCAGCATCCGGTCGGCCCGTGCGCGAGACGAGCTCGATCTCCACGACGAGGTACTCCTCGATCTGGCGCCGCTCACGCTCGGGGAACGGGCGCGGCTCGCGCTCGCGGCCGCGCTGCGGGACGAGGCCGCCCTGACGGCGGTGCGCGACACGTTCCGCACCGTGCGGGTCGCCGAGGGCGGCGGCGCGATCGTCCTGGAACGTGCAGCGTGGTCCGAGGATCCGCGCGCGCTGCTGCCCGCGGTCGAGGCCCTCTTCGCCTGGATCGTGGAGATGAGCGCGGAGCGCGGCCTGGACCACGACGCGCCGTATCGCTGACCGCGCGGAGGCCGCGGCGGGGTAGGATCGCCCGATGGCGTTCTTCCCGGAGGCCGACTTCGAGGTGCAGCTGGCGGGCGGCGTGCTCCTCGCGGGCGCGACCGTCTCCGGGGAGCTCGTGGTCACCACCGGAAAGCCCATCGCGCGCGCCGAGCACATCGAGTGCGCGGTCGTTTCGACGGCGTGGGCGACGTACGGCTCGGGCAAGAACAAGCAGACGATCCGCCGGGAGCTGTTCCGCCGCGGAATGCGGCTCGACGTCCCCGGCCGGGAGCTCGCGGCCGGGCGACACCGGTTCCCCTTCACGCTCGACGTCCCCTCGTGGCTGCCGCCGCCGTTCTCGGCCATGAGCTGCGGAGTGACCCACGAGGTGGAAGCGAGGATCGACGTCGACTGGGCCATCGATCCGTCACGGAAGCTCTATCCGGCGGTGGTCGTCCCGCCGCGGGCGGCCGCCCGGGAGGCGCTCGCGACGCGCTCGCCACCGGGATTCCACGAGAGCCTCGTGCTCGAGGTGACGCTCTCCTCGCGGGTGCTCGGGGCGGGCGAGCCACTCTCCGGCGTCATCGCGATGCGCGGCGGGGGCGAGGGGCGATTCCACCGCGTGGAGCTCTCGTACGCGAGCCTCGCCCGCATCGTCATGGGGCGCCGCGATCTCCGGCCGGTCTCTCCGGCGACGGTCGTCGTCATTCCGGCGGACTCGCTGCGCAGCGGGGCGGGCATCCCGTTCTCGATCCCGGCGCCGGCCGGCCTGCTGCCGACGCTGCGCAATGCATTCATCGATCACGACGCGTTCCTCCTGGTCCGGGCCGTGGTGCCGTGGCACTCCGATCCGACGTTCGACGTGCTCCTCGACGTGCTCCCGCCCGGCTCCACCTTGCACGGCGAGGCGCGGCTCGCGCAGGTCGGTGGCGAGCGCCTCCGCCTTCTCGCGAGCAGCATGGCCCACGGGTCCGGCCTGCGCGAGGCGCCGCTGCCAACGCTGGTCGAGGGGACGAGGGGCTTCGTGGCGGTGCGACTCACCGATGCGCCGCGTGCGGCGACGCTCGGCATCGACGTCGATTTCACGTTCCCCGACCTCGGCCTCGGAATCGAATTCCGCCGGCGGGGCATCCTCGATGGCGCTGCGCAATGGCAAGTACCTGCGGCGCTCGGCGAATACCGATTACGGAGCGCTCCGCTCGACCCCTCGGCGCAGGCGTTCTTCGATGTGCTGCTCGCCGGGATCTCGGGAGTCGCGGACGTCCGCCTCTCGGACCATCACCTGGGCTTTCATCTCCTGCTCGCCAACGATGACCCTGCTCGAATGTTGGCCCTCGCCCGTGCCGCCGCCGAGCGCGCAGCGGCGATCGACGCGGCGATCCGGCAGCTCCCGTACGCGCCGGACCTCGGCGCGACGCGGGCCGCCTGGGAAGCAGCGGCGGTCGAGCAGAATGCGCTGCTCGTCCCGAGCGGGCCGGCCCTCCATGGCATCGTCGTGCGGGCGCGGGTGCTCGGAGGCGAGGAGCGCAGGATGGTCGCCGCCGTGCACACGGTGCGCCACGGGACGGCCCCGCACACCTGCCGTGTCGACCTGCTCCTCGACGGCGCGGCGCTGCCCGCCGCGGGGTGGCCGGCGCTCGAGAGCGAGACCGAGCTCCTCGGGAGCGAGGCGTTGCGTGCCGTGCGGGCGGTGTTCCCGTTCGCGTCCGTCCTGTCCGAGGGCGCGGCGATCACCCTCGAAGGAGCGGCGTGGCCGGGTGACCCGCGGACGGTCCTGCCTGTCCTGGACACGTTCCTCGGCTGGGTCCTCGAGGCGCGAGGCGAGCGGCGCGCCGACGCGCCTTACCGTTGATGCGCCCGCGGCACGCCTCGTGAATGGATCGGCGCGCAGAGATGGCTCCGGACACGTTTCATCGCTGGGTCGAGCCCATGGGCGTCGTTCTCATGCTCCTCGTGGCGCTCGTGCTGGGGCTTCTCGTCGTGCGCCGACATGGTCGTGGCGAGCAGCGACGCCTCGCACGGTCGGAACGAAAGCATCCGTTCGCGGCGCCCGGCCGCAGCGTCAGCGCGCTCGTGACGGCGGGGCTCGCGGTGCTCGTGTTCGTGCGACTCGCGCGCGAGGTGACGCTCGGCAGGTTGCAGTCGTTCGACCGTACCGTCGCGCTCGCGGTGCACAGCCTCGACGGCGCCATCATGAACCCGGCGATGCGCCTGGCCACCTTCATCGGGTCGCCCGTCGTGGTGCTGCCGCTGGTGTGCGCGGTGCTCGCGGCGGCGCTGCGAAGGCGTGACCACCGCGGGGCGCTCGTGCTCCTCCTCGTCGCGCTCATGACCGAAGGGCTCAACGTGGCGCTCAAGGGCACGTTCGAGCGCGAACGTCCGACGCTCTTCCAGGAGGTCGCGGCTCTCCACAGCTACAGCTTCCCGAGCGGCCATGCGATGGCGGCGGCGGCGATTTACGGGATGATGGGCGTCGTCATCGCGCGCCTCTCGCCGCGCCACCACCGGCTCCTGCTCGTCACGTTGCCGATCCTCGTGTTCGCGATCGGGCTCTCGCGGATCTTCCTCGGCGTGCACTGGCCGACCGACGTGCTCGCGGGATTCGCGGCGGGTAGCTTTCTCCTCCTCGCCGGGACGATCGCGCTCGACGGCGTGCCGACCGCGAACGAGGCGTGACCCCGCTCAGTCCCGCCCTGCGTCGGTGCCGCCCGCGCATCGCGCCTCGGTCCGTACCGCGTCGAGCTGCGCCTGCTGGGCCGCGGTCAGCACGTTCTTGATCCGCACCAGCATCGCGAGGTGGGCGGCCTTGATGGCATTCTCCTTCACCATCAGCGCCTCCGCGGCCGTGCGCGCGCTCGTCTCGTCGACCTTCGAGGCGCCGAGCACGCCGACGAGCGCATCCTTCCGTGACTGCAGCTCCCATTGCAGCTTCACGAGCTCCGCCTGAAACGTCCCGAGCTCCTTCGTGATCTGCTGCTCCTGGGCCGACGTGAGCGCCAGCCGCTGCTTGTTCTCCATCACGAGCTCGGCCGGGTAGAGGCGGCTCTCGAGCGCCGACAGGGGAGCCTCGGGCGAGCGCGGCGGCTGCGGGGTCGTCACCAGGCGCGGCGTGGCCAGGCTCACCGCGCCGTCGGGCTCGACCGAGTCCCCCGGCATCGGGGCGCGATCGGCGGAGCGCGCGCACGAGGCGAGCAGGGGCAGCAGCAGGAGCACGGAGAGATGTTTCATCGGAGCGATCCTCGGAGTGAGCTCGTGTCGAAATCGGGAACACCGTTCAGCGTGAGGCCCGGCACGTCCAGCAAGAAGTCGAGCGGCGCCGCCTCCTCGTGACCCGCCACGGCAACCGCGGTCCCGGCGGCCGGCGGAGCGGCGCTGGCCACGCGCCTCGTGGACGTCGCGGCCGGCTGGAGCCAGAGCGCGAGGGCCGCGGCCGCCGCCAGCGACGCCACCGGCAAGCCGACCGCCCACCGCGACGTGCGCCTCCGTCGAGGACGGCGGATCTCCTCCAGCGAAGGAGCGCGCCGCGCGTCCTCGCGCCGGAGCGCCCCGAACGCCCGCCGCAGCTTCTCGTCGTCTTCGTGGTCGCTCACAGGGTCACTCCTTGTCGCTGGAGGATCGCCAGCACCGCCGCCTTGCCTCGCTCGTAATGGACGCGCGCGGTGCCCAGCGCCACCCCCATCACGACCGAGGCCTCCTCGATCGTGAGGCCCTCGTAGAACACGAGGTGCAGCGCCTCGCGCTGCCGCGGCGCCACCTGCGCGAGCGCACGACCCAGCGCCTCGGCGGTCTCGCGGTCGACGCGCGGCGCCGAGGCCGGGGCGTCCGCGTGCTCGCTGACCAGCACCTCGCGCCTCCGCGCCCACCGCCAGCGCTGGTGCTCGAGGGCGGTGATCCGGATGACCCCGAAGAGCCAGGTGCGGAACGTGGATTCACCGCGGAAGACCGCGCGGCCGGAGAGCACCTTGGCATAGACGTCCTGGAGGACGTCCTCCGCATCGAGGCGCCGGCGACCGCAGCACGCCATCGCCCAGCCGAACGATGCCTCGTGATGAGCCTGGAGAGGAGCCGCGAGCTCGTGTTCGTTCGTCCCCACGCGCGCCTTCTCGCGACCGTCGCATCAGCCCGCGCCCCGGTCAACCGGCGCCCATGGCGCGCAGGGCGGCGCGGCGCCGGGCACGCGCAGCCAGGACGAGCGCCATGATCACCGCGCCGATCGGCACGAAGAACGGCGCTGCCGCCGCCATCGCGCAGAGGCCGTACACGCCGGTCGCCTGTGCCGCCGCGAGGCCCGCGCGCCCCGCACCGGCGATGCTCTTTCCGGGCGTCTGCCACGCGGCGGGCGACGCCGAGGCCGGCGCGTTCAGCGTGACGTGGACGGTGGCGAGATCGACCCGCCCGTCGAGGGTGCGCTTCTGCGCCTCCATGCGCTCGATCGACTCGCGGATGCGCGCCAGCTCCTTCTCGGCGTCGAGCACCTCGTGGATGGCTCCGGCGCGCGTCGCCATGATCTCGAGGACGCGCTTCTCGGACGCGCGCGCGTTGAGGAGGCGCGCCTCGAGATCGGCCCGCTCCTCGGTGACGTCCTGCACCTTCTCGGCGTCGGAGACGATCTCCCCGATGCGGCCGAGCGAGGCCCGCACGTTCTCCACGTCGCGGGCCGGGACGCGGAGCTCCATCCGTGCCGACGCATGGGCTCCGCTGCCGTACGCGCTCGCGTCGGCGACGTACCCGCCAGCGCGCGCGACCTCGGCGCGGACCGCGTTCTGCGCGAGCGCGACGTCCCGGACCTGCAGCCCGAGCTCGAGCGTCACGACCAGCGCGCGCCCCG
>JAQBQL010000216.1 GCA_028287035.1 Labilithrix sp.
GCGGTCGAGACCGTCTACGGGATGGTGAAGCGCGGCATCGGCAACCTGCACGAGCTCGCCGACCCCGTGGTCGAGGAAGACGTTCGCGCTGCGAGCCGCCTCATGGAGAGCTCCATACAGGCCGCGACGTACATGGTCTTCTCGATGGCGGAGATGGACCGCGGCAAGACCGGCATGGGCACGACCCTGTCGGCGCTGCTCGTCCTCGGCGAGTACGCCGTCACGGCGCAGGTCGGCGACAGCCGGATCTATCGCGTGAAGGATGACGCCGTCGAACAACTGACGGAAGATCACACACTTATCGCCTGGCAGTTGAAGCAGGGTCTCATCACCCCGCAAGAGGCGAAGAAGTCACCTCACAGGAACGTCATCACCCGCGCGGTCGGAAACCGGGATTACGTCCAGGTCGACACCGGGCTCGTGAAGCTCTCGCCGGGCGACCGGTTCCTGCTCTGCAGCGACGGCCTTCATGGCTACCTTCGGGAGTCGGACATCGCGCCCATCGTCTCGCTCCGCGGCGAGAACGCGGTGAAGAAGTTCATTGCCCTCGCGAACGAGCGTGGCGGCAAGGACAACATCACGGCGATCCTCGTCGAAATCGACTGAGCGACCTTCGGGAGCTCGTGTCGTGTGCGTCACACGACACAAGCGCTGCTCGCTCATAAAATTTGGCCGCTTGACCGCCGGCTGTGTACGTGAGAACGACGCCTGCGCGTCCGTGACGACACGGACAGTCGACGAGTGCCCGTCCTTTCCACGGGTTACACGCGGCGCAGGACTTGAACAGCCAGACCCCGAAACCCGAGGTGTGACGGATGAGCAAGCGGCGTGTGGGGGTGTTGATGGGTGGCACGAGCGCGGAGAGAGAGATCTCCCTGCGCACGGGCGAAGGTGTTGCGAAGGCGCTCGAGGAGCACGGCCATCGCGTCGCGAGGATCGTCCTCGGCGCGGCCCAGCCGCCCGACGTGGCCATTCGCGCCGCGAAGATCGATGTTGCGTTCCTCGCGCTGCATGGGCGGCTCGGTGAGGATGGCTGCATCCAGGGCATGCTCGAGATGATGGGGATCCCGTACACGGGCTCGAACGTCCTCGGCTCCGCGCTGGCGATGGACAAGCTGAAGGCGAAGGAGATGTTTCGCCTCCACAACATCCCGACGCCGCCGTACTACGTGGCGAGCCAGGCGGAGCTCGCGTCGAACGACGACCTCGCCGAGCTCCACGGGAGCTTCGGCTACCCGGTGATCGTCAAGCCGCGCAGCGAGGGCTCGTCGATCGGCCTCGCGAAGGCGGGCGATCTGAACGAGCTCCGCGCCGGCATCGAGGCGGCGCTCGATCACGATCGCGCGGCGCTCGTCGAGCGCTTCATCAAGGCGACCGAGGTCCACGTCGGCGTGCTCGACGGCCGCGTGCTCGGCTGCATCGAGGTCGCCCCGAAGAGCGGGATGTACGACTACGACGCGAAGTACACCGCGGGCGCCACCGAGTACATCATCCCGCCGCGCATCGCGCCCACGCGCGCCCGCGGCGTCATGAACCTCGCCGAGCGTGCGGTCCGTGCGCTCGGCTGCACCGGCGCCGCTCGCGTCGACCTCCTCGTGACCGAGGGCGAGAACGAGTACGTCCTCGAGGTCAACACGCTCCCGGGAATGACGCCGACGTCGCTCCTCCCGAAGATCGCCGACCACGCCGGGATCCCGTACGCGGAGCTCTGCGAGCTCATCCTCGAAGGCGCGACGCTGCACGCGAGCGTCGGGCCCCGCGCGAGCCGCGCGCAGCGGGCCGGAGCCGCGCCCGCGTCGGGCGTCGGCCTCGAGAGCCGGATGCGTCAGCGCTCCGGCGTCGAGCTGACCGAGCAGGCGGGCGAAGGCCTGGCCGCTCGCAAGGCCGTCTAGCCGCGGTCATCGCGGGCCGCGTCAGTCGCGGAAGAGCAGCTTCGCCAGCTCGTCGAACCGCTGCTCTTCCTCGTCGTCGCGGCCGTCCTCGCCCTTCGCCATGAGCGCGTCCAGCTCCACATCGAGGGTGATGTACTCCTCCATGCCGAGGAGCCTCTCGGCCCTGCCGAAGTAGACGTGACGTTCGCGGTAATCCAGGTAGCGCTTGTGAGCCTTCGGGTCCGCCATCAGCGCGCGAAGGTAGCACGGCCCGCGTGATAGGCTGGAGGCCGGACCTGGATGTCGGCATTCGAAGACGACGCCCCCGTGCCCCGCCTGCTGGGCGGGCGTTACCTGCTCGAGGACAAGCTCGGGTCGGGAGGGATGGGCGTCGTGTACCGCGCGACCGACCAGGTGATGCGCCGGACGGTCGCCGTGAAGCTCGTCCAGAGCAAGGCGAGCGCGCAGCTCGACGACGAGATCGCCGGCCGCTTCCTGCGTGAGGCGAAGAACACGGCGCGTCTCGTCCACGAGAACATCGTCGAGCTCTACGACCTCGGCCGGCAGGACGACGATCTCTACTTCGTCATGGAGCTGCTCGAGGGCGAGTCGCTGTCCGCCAAGCTGAAACGCGAGGGGAAGCTCGACGTGCGCACGGTCGTGCACGTGATCCGTCAGATGTGCGCCGCCCTCGAGGTCGCGCACAGCGCCGGGATCATCCACCGCGATCTGAAGCCGGCGAACGTGATGCTCGTGCCACGCGGCAACGATCCGTGCTTCGCGAAGGTGCTGGACTTCGGCGTGGCGAAGTCCTTCGGGGTCGAGCAGGAGACCCAGCTCACGCATACCGGGATGCTCGTCGGCACCGTCGAGTACATGGCGCCCGAGCAGATCATGGGGCGCAGCGTCGACGGACGCACCGACCTCTACGCGCTCGGGATCGTGATGTACCGCATGCTCACGGGCAAGCAGCCGTTCCGCGACGGCGGGGTGCCGGCGCTCATCCACGCGCATCTCAACAAGTACCCGGCGCCGATCTCCGAGCTCGTGCCGGAGGTGCCGGGGGAGATCGATCGCGTGGTGCTGCGTTGCCTCGCGAAGGACCCCGCGCAGCGATACGAGTCGATGACCGAGCTGTCGCGCGCGCTCGCCGCGGCGCTCACGTCGACCGACTCGCTCATGAGCCTCGAGTACGAGCCGGGCGAGTCCGACGACGTCTACCAGGCGGGGGACATGACCGAGGTGGCGCGTGGGGCGCGCGCCGGCGATGCCACGGTCGGCGGCGCGGGGAGCGTCCCGCGGCTTCCGGCCGACGATGCCGGCTCGTCGTACGGGGACTCCACGGTGAAGATGGACCGCCCCTCGTCGGCCTCGGACCGCCTCATCCCGAGCGCGTCGCGTAACGTGCGATCGCCGCGCATCGACGAACGCGACAGCACCGCGCTGATGGCGCGCGAGGATCAGTCCACCCGGAAGCGGAAGATCGAGATCCCGCCGCGCCTCGCCGGCACGCCGCGCGAATGCGCCATGTGTCACACGATGAACGCGCCACATGCCCGCGCCTGCGCCGCGTGCGGCGTCTCGCTGGCCATCGAGGATCAGGAGGCGGTGCGTGCGCGCGTCAACGCGCCGGCGCCTCAGCCAATCTCCGGGGGCTACGCCGTCCCGCAGGGACCGTACGGCGGGCCCGGACACCCGGGCCACGCCGGGCATGCGACGCCGCCGAGCGGCAGGCCTTCCCAGACCGGCTATGCCTCGAACGCGCCCGGCGCGCCGGGACCGTCGACTCCGCCCCATGCGCCGGGCGCGCCGTCCTGGGGTCCGCCAGGGCGTCCCTCGGGAACGCCGTCTGCGCCGGGCTCGGCGTCCGGGAGCAGCAGCGTCTGGGAGCGCCTGCTGAAGCTCACCGGTCTTCGTTGAACGCCTGAGAGACTGACAGCGCCTGAGCGGCTCCGCGCCTACGACTCGGGCGGGGCGTTGCCCTGCGCGTCGATTTCCTTCTTCACGTTGCGCGCCTTCTGGATGACGTAGCCGATGGCGATGATGCCCGCCGCCAGGAAGCCGAGGCCGAGGCTTCGCTTGAACTTCAGGTCGGTGACGTCCGCCGACGTCCCTTCGCCGCCCTCGCTGCTGCTGGACGCATAGGCGCCTTCGTCGCCCGCGCCGCCGCCGCCCTGGTTGCTGCCGCCGGCGCCGCCGCCTGCGCCGCCACCGACGCCGCCGACGTTCACCTTGCTCGCGGCGTTGACCTTGC
>JAQBQL010000238.1 GCA_028287035.1 Labilithrix sp.
CGGAATATCCGTCGTGGACGTGTTCAGCCCCGACAGGTTGAAGGTGGACGCCGCATTGAAGGGCTTCGATGGATCGCACGGCGCGCCGCTGTCGCCCGCGGCGCCGTCGTTCGTAGCCGCGTCAGACGTGGCGATCGGAGTCGACGTGCCCGCGTCCGGGTTTGCCGGGCTCGCATCTCCGCGGTCGGTGGCGGCGGGATCGGTCGGGTCACTGCCAACGCATGCGAGGATGGCGGCCGCGGACGCGAAGGACACCGCGCACGCGGTCAATACACGATGGCGCATCGCGCAGAGCGTAAGTGAATCCGGTGGCGGCCGTCGGGACAAAGCGCGAAAGGTGCCTGCCGTCGCCGGCAAAGCACCTTTCGTCACACCGCTGCAGACCCGATCGTTACCAGCTCAGATACGTCTGATCCTTCAAGCCACGCTCGTACTCGGCGAGAAGGCGCATGCCCTCCGTCGGCTTGAGGCGGTCCTGCTTGATCGCCGCGTCGACCTGCGCCTTCACGCGGCTCGCGAGGTCGTGCGTCTCGTACTGGGTCATCCGGAGCACCTCGGCGATGGTGTTCCCCGCGATGGTCTCCTCGATGTAGTAGCCACTCTCCTCGTCCTCATCGAGGAAGACGTGGACCTCGTTCACACGACCGAAGAGGTTGTGGATGTCGCCCATGATGTCCTGGTACGCGCCGGTCAGGAACACGCCCAGGTAGTACGGGCCCTTGCCGATCGGGTGCAGCTTCAGCGTGTCGCGCGAGTCCTCGACGCGATCGATGAAGCGCGCGACCTTGCCGTCCGAGTCGCACGTGATGTCGACGAGGCTGCCGTCGAGCGTGGGCTTCTCGTCGAGCCGGTGGATCGGGACGATCGGGAACAGCGCGCCGAACGACCAGTGATCGAGCAGCGACTGGAAGACCGAGAAGTTGCAGAGGTGCTGCGTCGTGAACTCGCTCGCGAGGCCGCGCAGATCGTCCGGCACCTCCTCGGGGTCGACGAGCGACGTGGCCTTCCGGATCATGCCGGCGACCTTCCAGAAGTCGGCCTCGACCGCGGCCTTCGTGTCGAGCTCGAGGAGCCCGAGCTCGAACATCTTCTGCGCCTCCTCCTTCACCTGGAGGAGGTCGTGCCACGACTCCAGCAGCCCGCGGCTGTCGAGGTGGCTGCTGATGTCCTCGAGCGCGTTGAGGAGCTTGTGCTCCTTGCCGTGCGCGACGGGGACCTCGGCCGACGCGCCGCGCTCGATGGCGCCGAACGCCTCGACGACGAGCACGCAGTGGTGCGCGACGATCGCGCGGCCCGACTCGGAGACGATGTGCGGATGGGGCACGCGCTCCTCGTCGCAGATGTCGGCGATGTTCCAGACGATGTCGCGCGCGTACTCGTCGACGGAGTAGTTCATCGAGGAGTCGCACGTGGAGCGCGAGCCGTCGTAGTCGATGGCGAGACCGCCGCCGACGTCGATGTACTCGATGGGGTGGCCGGCGCGACGGAGCTTCGCGTAGTACCGCGCCGCCTCGCGCACCGCGCGCTTCACGATGAGGATGTCGGGGATCTGCGAGCCGACGTGGAAGTGGAGCAGCTTGAACGCGTTGGGCATGCCCGCGTCCTTGATCAGCTTCGCCGCCTCGAGGATCTCGGCGGTGGTGAGCCCGAACTTCGCGCGCTCGCCCGATGACTCGGCCCACTTGCCGGCGCCGCGCGAGACGAGGCGGATGCGCATCCCGATCTCGGGCTGCACGTTCATCTCGTTTGCGATGCGGATGATGGCGCGCACCTCGGAGAGCTTCTCCGCGATGAGGATGACCTTCTTCCCGAGCTTGCTGCCGAGGAGGGCGGTGCGGATGTACGCGTCGTCCTTGTACCCGTTGCAGATGATGAGCGAATCGTTGTCGGTGTGGAGCGCGAGGCCCGCGTACATCTCGGGCTTCGAGCCGACCTCGATGCCGTAGTGCCAGGGCCGCCCGGCCTCGATGATCTCCTCGACCACCTCGCGGAGCTGGTTCACCTTGATCGGGAAGACGCCGCGGTAGGTCCCGCGGAACTTGTTCTCCTGGATCGCCTTCGCGAACGCCTCGTTGAGCGTGCGGACGCGGTGATGGAGCATGTCCTGGAAGCGGATGATGAGCGGCGTCTTCAGCCCCTCGTCCCGGATCGCCGCCTCGACGACGTCGAGCACGGCGACGCTGCCCGGCCGGCCGGGAAGCGGCGTGACCAGCATCTTGCCGTCGTCGGACACGCTGAAGTACCCGCCGCCCCAGCGGTCGATCAGATAGAGCTCCGACGCGTCGTCGGTGGTCCACGGGAGCAGGCCGCTGGCGCGCGCCGCCGCCATGCGGGCCGACCCACCTGGCGTGCCCGGTGTCGCGACGACAGGAGACGAGATCGGCAGCGATGCCTCCGCGGTGCTCTCCAGCGAGGGGTTCGTGTCGGTGGCCTGGGGGTCGATGGGGTGAACTGCCGTCACGGCCATGGAATCTAGTCGATCACGCTACGCTTCCAATCATGAAGCGCACGATCTTCACAGATGGTGTCCCGGGCCCCCGGAGTCGGGAGCTCGCGGCGCGTGGCACCTTCGACATGCAGGCCATCTACCGGTCGCTCGTCGTCGACGACGAGAAGAGCCAGGGACCGTTCCTCGTCGACGCCGACGGGAACGTCCTGCTCGATCTCTTCGCGAATTTCGCGCTCGGCGCGCTCGGCTACAACCATCCCGCCGTGCTCCAGGTGGCGCGCTCCGAGGCGTTCGCGCGCGCTGCGGCGAATCCGACCTCCACTCCTTTCGTCACGACCGACGGCTGGTTCGACTTCGTGAGCGCGCTCGAGACGCGCTTCGCGCCGGCCGGCATGGCGAAGGTCTTCTGCGTCGACGGGGGCGGCGAGGGCGTCGAGGCGGCGCTCAAGGCGGCGTTCATCGTCCATGCGGAGCGGCGCCGGGCAGCCGCCGGCGCTCCGCGCAACCCGCTCGAGCTGGACCCGGGCGAGCAGGCCCGCATCATGGAGAATGCCGGCACGGACGCGGTCGTCGTCTCCTTCGGCGGCGCCTTCCACGGGCGCGGCCTCGGCCCGCTCTCCGCGACGCATAGCAAGGTCATCCACAAGGCCGACCTGCCGGCGTTCCCGTGGCCGAGCGTCCCGTTCCCGGCGAGCCGCTTTCCGCTGCGCGATCATGCCCAGGAGAACGCCCGCGCCGAGGAGGAGTCCCTCGCCGCCCTCGCGCAGGTGCTCGAGGCCCACCGCGGGCGCGTCGCCGCCGTGCTCGTGGAGCCGGTGCAGTCCGAGGGCGGCGATCGCCACGCGAGCGCCGCGTTCTTCCGCCGCGTCCAGGAGCTCGCCGGCGCGGCGGGCGCCGCGTTCGTGCTCGACGAGGTGCAGACCGGCGTCGGCATGTCCGGCACGCTCTGGGCGCACGAGCAATTCGATCTGCCCCGGCCGCCCGACCTCGTTTGCTTCGGGAAGAAGATGCAGATGGGCGGCTTCTTCGCGACGGCGGAGTACGCGATCAGCCAGTTCGGGCGCATGTACCAGACCCGCAACGGCGATCGTCCGCGGGCGATGGTGGCGGGGGCGATCCTCCGCACCCTCGTCGACGACGGACTGCTCGCGCGCGTGCGCGAGACCGGCGCCCACTTCCTCGCCGGCCTCGAGGCGCTCGCCGTCGCGCATCCGGCGCTCGTCACCGAGCCGCGCGGGCGGGGGCTCCTCCTCGCGTTCGACCTGCCGACCGTCGCCCTGCGCGACGACTTCCTGAAGCGGGCGCTCGGCAAGGGCGTGTTCGCGACGTACACCGGCACGCGTTCGGTACGTCTCCGCCCCCATCTCGTCACCGAGCGCGCGCACGTGGACGACGCGCTCGCGGTGTTCGACGAGGTGCTCCGGGAGCTCGGGTGAGCTACGCGCTGAGGGCGGCGACCGGCCCGTCCGATCCCGACGCGGCCGCGGCGCTGGCGCTGTTCGAGGCGGAGTTCGGGCCGCGCGGGGAGCTCGAGCGACCGGAGGTGATCGCGGGCTGGCTCGCCGAGCCGGCGCGCGGCGTCGTCACCGCGGGCGGCCTCCGCCGGGCGTACCGCCTGCTCGTGGCGCGCGACGCGTCGGGCACGATCGCCGGCGTTCGCGATCTGCACGTCGTCGTCGATCGGGCGGCGCGGCTCGTCGTCGTCTACCTGGCGCACGTGCTGGTGCTCCCGCCCTTCCGGCGCACCGGCCTGGGGGCGCTGCTGCGCCGGGCGCCCGTCGAGCTCGCGTCGTCGTTCATGATGGAGGAGGGCGCGGAGCCGCTCGCGATGCTCCTCGCGGCGGAGATGGAGCCCGCCGGAGCGGCGCCGGAGAGCCGGGTTCGCCTCGTCGCCTACGGTCGCGAGGGCTTCGCGGCGATCGCGCCCTCCTTCCTGCCGTACGTGCAGCCCGACTTCCGTGCGCTCGGGCCGGGTGACGAGCCGCACCCCATACCGCTGCTCGCGGTGGTGCGCCGGGTCGGGGCGGGCGCCGACGAGCGGCGGCTGCCGGCCGGTCTGGCGCGTGCCTTCGTGCGGCATCTCTACGCCGTGTTCGAGAGCCACGTGCCGGAGGCGCATCTCCGGGCCGAGGAGCGAGCTACGCTGGACGTGCTCGAGGCGCGCCTGGCGGCCGCCGGAGCAGAGGAGGTGCCCCTGTTGCCGTTGCCCCGCGTGCTCGACGACGAAGAGGCGTTCGCCGCGCTCGGCGAGGACGCGGTCCGCGCGGCCTTCGCGGGGAGGCGCCCGTGAAGGCCTTCTACTCCGACGGGTTCGCCGCCGAGATCGGCGAGCACGTGATGCCCATGCGCAAGTTCCGCCTGGTCCGCGATCGCATCGCCGCGCGCGGCCTCGCGATCGACGTGCGCGAGCCGGCGCCGGTCACGGACGAGCAGCTCCTTCGCGTCCACACGAAGGCCTACGTCGACGCGGTGCGCACCGGCGAGCCGCGCGCGCTCGCCGAGTCGCAGAAATTCCCGTGGTCCCCGGAGCTCGCCGCGTCGGTGCGCCTGACGAACGGCGCTGCGGTCGAGGCCGTCCACGCGGCGCTCGACGACGGCGCGGCCTGCGCGCTCGCGAGCGGCTACCACCATAGCCATGCCGACCACGGCGAGGGCTTCTGCACGTTCAACGGGCTGGTCGTCGGGCTCGAGGACGCGCGCGCGAGCGGGCGCATCCGGCGCGGGCTCGTCGTCGACCTCGATCTTCACTATGGCAACGGCACCGCGTCGCTCCTCGCGTCGCGGCCCGACTTCCACAACCTCTCCATCTACGGCTCCTGGTACGAGGGCAACCGCGCCTCGTCCGACGTGACCTCGAAGGTGGCGCCGGACACCGAGAATGCGCGCTCGGTGGCGGTGCCGAACGGAACGCGCGGCGCGGCGTATCTGGCGATCATCGACGCGGCGCTCGGTCCGGCGCTCGAGCGGGCGCGGCCCGACGTCGTGCTCTACCAGGCAGGCGCCGACCCGTACCGCGAGGACCCGTACTCGCCGCTCGACCTGGGTCTCGAGGATCTCGAGGCACGCGACGCGCTCGTCTTCGAGAGGCTCTCCGCGGCGGGCGTGCCGGTCGCGTGGGTGCTCGCCGGCGGCTACACCAAGGACGTGTCGAAGGTCGTCGAGGTCCACGCGAACACCTTCGCGGCGGCGTCACGCGTGCTCGCGGCCCGTCGCTAGGCGCCGTCTCACCAGCGCCTACATCACCCGCGCAAACGGCTCCTCATACTTGGTCACGCCGAGCGGCATCCGGTACCCCCGGGGACATGCTGGAGCGCGACGTGAAGATGCCGATGCCGATGCGCGATCGCATGCCGACGATCCCCTGCGACCTCAGCGAGTACGCGCGCGCCACCGCGTGCCTCGCGGCTCCGGACGAGACGCCGGAGCCGCCACCGGCGCGCTCCTCGAGCAGCACCATGTTTGTCGAGGTGTGGCCGACCGACGTGCTCCGCGCCACCGGCCGCGTCATCGAGCACGCCGCCCACCTCGACCGGACCCAGGCGATCATCCTCTCGCTGCTGGACGGCGAGACCGACGTGGCGAGCATCCTCGGGTCCGTCGATCTGCCCGATGCGGAGGTCATGGCGGTCCTCGAGGGCCTCTGCGCCCGCGGCATCGCCCGCATCGATCAGGCCGAGCGCATGGCGCTCTACGTCTGAGCCACGCTCAGCGACGCGGCGGCTGAGCGAACCGCGAGTCGGCGGGGAAGGGGCTCGCGGTCTCGCGCAGCCGGACCTCGCTGTCGGGCACGAAGCTGTCGCCGCGCTCCGCGAAGAACGCGAGCCCGATGACGCCCACGTTCCGGGCGCTGCCGGTCTGCGCGGCGTAGGAGTCGGCGACCGACGCGAAGCGGAACGCGGCGACCTCGGCGGTGCTCGTCCGGAAGCCGTCGATGGTGACGGTCGCGAACGGCATGAGCACGTAGCCGCGGTTGTCGAGCGTCCCCGGCTTGCCGTTGACGACGTCGAGCCCGTCGACGGTACAGGCCGCCTCGAAGCGATGGCCGGTGTGGTTCTCGAGCACGATCGAGTAGCGCTGGCCGGCGGCGCCGACCACGAACATGCGGTCGCCGACGTGCACCGCTTCGAGCGGCTCACCGTCCGCGTCGCGCACCGAGATCGTGACCGCTCCGCCGCCGCTCGGGATCGACCGGAAGGATTCGCGCCGGCGGGCCGAGGAGGCGAGCGCGTCGACGCCGCGCCGGTCGTTGTAGTGCAGCGACGTCACCGCGAAGGGCCGGCTGCTGTCGCGCACGAAGGCGACGTCGTGAACGCGCGAGGTGCGGGCCTCGCCGAACTCGGTGCCGAGCCCGGGGCGTTGCCGCGCCTCGCGGCGCTCGGCCGAGCCGACGTCCCGGGAGGCCACGTCGGCGCGCGGGGCGGGTGACGGAGCGCCGTCCACGTCCACGCTCGCCTCCGCGGTGCGCGGCTGCACCGGCGCCGAGGACGGTGAGCTCGGCTCGCCTCCGCCGTACGAGTCGCCGGAGTAGCCCGCCGGCACTCGTGCGGCGGGGCCGCCCTTCGTCTCGGAGCAGCCGCTCGCGGCCATGAGCACCAGACAGAGGAGCCAGAAGAAGAGGACGCGATCGGGTCGTGCGCTATGCATGGGCACGACAACGCGCGCTCCCGGCGTGCCTTACACACTGCCCGGGACTGAAACGGTCAGCCCGCGCTGCGGCTCGCGTAGACGTAGGCGGGACGCGCCTCGAGCTCGCCGCGGATCTTGGCGAGCGCGGCGTCCACGTAGCGCGGGTCGGCGGAGAGGCGCTCGGCGATCCCGCTCTGGAAGTAGTCCTTCGTGGCCGGCAGGTTCGGGTAGTACTTCGAGAAGACGCGGTGCCGGAAGAGCCGCTTCAGGCGGTTCAGGTTCCGCGGACCGGTCGGCAGCGGGAGCAGGCGCACGTAGCTTCGCGTCCGGGCGCGCTCCTCGAGGCGGTCGAGCACGAGCTGCAGGCTGCTCCCGAGGGTCTCGGGCGCGCAGTGGCAGGCGAAGTCGTCGTAGAGGAGCTTCATGACCGCGCGCGCCTCGTCGATGGGCAGCAGGGCGCGGCGCTCCCGGCCGACGCGCCGCAGCAGGACCATGAATGGCATCGGCCGGTCGCCGGTCTGCTTCACCACTTCGGGGTCGCGGAAATCCGGCTGGAGGTACGGGAAGTGCTGCGGGTCGATGGCGTCGAAGCCGCCGCGTCCGTAGAAGAGGATGCGCTGCCAGGAGATGCGATCTTCGGGCGAGAAGTATTCCATCTCTGCCGCGAGATCGATGGTCATGCCGTAGCACTTGGCCGGCGCATCGGGCAGCGGCACCTCGATCTTGCCGCGCGCCACGAGCTCCTTCAGGTAGCTCATCGCGAGCTCCATGGGAGCGATGCGGAGCCAGTACGACAGCACGGTGCCGCGCGCCTCGGGTACTGTGAAGATGTGCGAGAGATAGACGACGCACAGCGAGGGCGCGTAGCCCGGATTGACGAGGACCGACCCGTCGCGGACGCCGCGGATGTTGCCCGCGCGGTCCTTGGCGACGAGCAGGAAGTACTGGATGTACGTGCCCGTCGGGGTGGGCTCGTACGAGTCGTCGACGAGGAACTGCTTGATGGCGCTCGCGCGCTCCATCTCGCCCTGCGGACCGAAGGCGTTCCAGAGGAGCTGGTAGGCCTTCTCGAAGTCCGGATGATCGGGGCTCGTGATCGACCAGAACTCGAAGGCCTTGGTCTCGCGCTCGACCATCTCGACCACGTCCTGCTGGAACAGGTCGGCGAGACACAAGCGGATGCGTTCGGCCTCCGGCACGGGCACCCACCATGCCTCTTCTCCCTCTCATGAGCAACACGTTCGACGACAACCGCTCGGTGTGGTCCGCGTCCGCGGCCGGCCCTCCGTACGAGCCGCGGGCGCCGCTCGCCCGCCATGTCGACTGCGACGTCGCCGTGATCGGCGGAGGCTTCACGGGGACCTCCACCGCCTATCATCTCGCGCGCCGCCATCCCGGGCTGCGCATCCTGCTGTGCGAGGCGCGGGAGCTCGGCAACGGGGCGAGCGGTCGCAACGGCGGGCTGGCGCTCAACTGGGTGAACGGGTCGGGCACCGAGGACCTGGCGCTCGCCGCGCGTGTGTTCGACGTGACCCGCAAGGGCATCGACGCCATCGAGGCGCGCATCCGCGAGCACCGGCTCGACGTGCCATGGCGTCGTGACGGGTATCTCGACGTCGTGACCGACGAGGCGCGGGCGGACGCCGCGCAGAAGGAGGTCGAGCGTCTCGCGGCCGCCGGCCTTCCGCTCCGGTTTCTGCGGGGCGCGGAGCTCACGCGGCTCGCGGGCTTCGCGGGCGCGCGCGGCGCGGTGCTCGATCCGACGGCCGGTCAGCTCGACGGCGCCCGCTTCGTGCGCGCCATGCGTCCGGTGCTCGAGGAGCTCGGGGTCACGATCTTCGAGCGCACGCCGGTGCTCGGGATCGAGGAGGACCGCACGATCACGCTCCTCACGCCCGGCGCCCGGCGGGTGCGCGCGAAGGCGATCGTGCTCGCCACGAATGCCTACACGCCGCGGCTCGGCTACTTCGCCTCCGGCATCGTCCCGCTGTGCTCGCACGTCGTCGCGACGACGCCGGCGTCACGCGAGCGCTGGGCCGAGCTCGGGTGGGGCAGGGACCTCGGCGGCTTCAGCGACGACTTCGATCGCATCGCCTACGGCAGCATGACCGCGCGCGGCGAGCTCGTGTTCGGCGGCGGCAGCAACGCGTCCTACGGCTACGGGTACGGCAACGGCACGGCGTTCCGCGGCAATCCGGCGGCGCCGGCGCGCGCGATCGAGGCGAGCCTCCACCGGTACCTGCCGCGTCTGCGTGACGCCGCGGACATCCGCATCGCGCACCGGTGGAGCGGCCCGGTCGCCCTCACGATGAGCCGCATCTGCACGATGGGCGTCCAGGGCAAGCACAAGAACGTGTACTTTGCACTCGGCTACAGCGGTCACGGCGTGACGCTCGCCAACCTGGCGGGCGAGGTGCTGACCGACGTGTACTCGGGCACCGCGTCGCGGTGGGAGGGCCTGCCGTTCTTCCAGCAGCGGCTCCTCTTCGTGCCGCCCGAGCCGTTCCGCTGGATCGGGTACCAGCTCTACACGAACGTCACCGGGCGCTCGCCGCGGCGCACGCTCTGAGCGCTATGCTCTCGTCATGAACGGTCAGCTCTGGATCGACAACCGCGAGGTCGCCGCCCTCACCGGCGAGACGTTCGCGACGATGAATCCCACCACCGGCAAGGAGCTCGCGCAGCTCGCGCGCGGTCGCCGCGAGGACGTGGACGTCGCGGTGCGCTCGTCGGCGCGCGCCTTTGCGATATGGGCCGCCACCGATCCCAACGAGCGCGCGCGCATCCTGTGGAAGGCCGGCGAGCTCATCCTCGCAAGCCTCGAGGAGCTCGCGAAGCTCGAGGTGCTCGACACCGGCAAGCCGATCGCGGCGGCCCGGCTCATCGACGTGCCCCGCACCGCCGACACGTTCTTCTACTTCTCGGGCTGGGCGACGAAGCTCGGGGGCGAGACGATCCCCGTGCGCGGCCCCTTCCTCAACTACACCGTGCGTGAGCCGCTCGGCGTCGTCGCGGCGATCGTGCCGTGGAACTTCCCGCTCCTGCTGGCGGCGCGCAAGATCGCCGCCGCGCTGACGGTCGGGAACGCCGTCATCGTGAAGCCGCCGGAAGAGGCGAGCCTCTCGGTCCTCGCGCTCGCGCGAATCCTCGCGGAAGCCGGGCTACCCGAGGGCGCGCTCAACGTCGTGACAGGCTACGGCGAGGAGGCGGGCGCCGCGCTCGTCGCGCATCCCGGGGTCGCGAAGATCTCGTTCACCGGCGGCACCGAGACGGGCCGCATCATCATGCGCGGCGCCGCCGACACGCTGAAGCGCGTGTCGCTCGAGCTCGGCGGCAAGAGCCCCAACATCGTGTTCGCGGACGCCGACGTGGCCGCCGCGAGCGCCGCCGCCGTCTCCGCCGCGTTCTACAACGCGGGCGAGCTGTGTACCGCGGGCAGTCGCTTGCTCGTCGAGCGCCGCGTCCACGACGAGGTGGTCGAGACCGTCGCCAAGGGGGCCAAGGCGATCGTGCCGGGCGACCCCATGGACCCGCTGACGAAGATGGGCCCCCTCATCTCGAGCGAGCACCGCGACAAGGTGCTCGGCTACGTCACGACCGGTGAGAACGAGGGCGCGCGCCGCGCCGCGGGTGAGCGTCGCCCCGCGTCGGATCCCGGCTACTTCGTCGAGCCGACGGTGTTCGCCGGCGTAGGCGAGGACATGCGGATCGCGCGCGAGGAGATCTTCGGCCCCGTGCTGTCGATCATCCCCTTCGAGACGGTGGAGGAGGCGGCCCGCATCGCCGAGGCCACCGAGTACGGCCTCGCGGCCGGCGTGTGGACGAGGGATGTCCAGAAGGCGCACGGGATGGCCGCGCGCCTCCGGGCCGGCACGGTGTGGATCAACACGTACAACCGCTTCGACGCGGCGAGCCCGTACGGCGGCTACAAGCAGTCCGGCTTCGGCCGCGAGAACGGCCGCGCCGTCCTCGACGAGCTCACGCAGGTGAAATCGGTGTGGGTCGCCCTCTAGAGCGACCCACGCCGGGCGTCACACGCGCTCGATGATGGTGGCGATGCCCTGGCCGCCGCCGATGCACATCGTGATGAGGGCCGTCTGCTTGTCCTGGCGCTCGAGCTCGTCGAGCGCGGTGCCGAGCAGGACTGCGCCGGACGCGCCGAGCGGATGCCCGAGCGCGATGGCGCCGCCGTTCACGTTCACCTTCTCGGGGTCGATGCCGAGGTTGCGGATGGTCTGGAGGACGACCGCCGCGAAGGCCTCGTTGATCTCCCAGAGGTCGATGTCCTTCACGTCCATGCCGGCCTTCTTGAGCGCCTTCTGGCTCGCGGGCGTCGGCGCGGTGAGCATGATGATCGGCTCGGTGCCGACCGTCGCGAACGAGCGGATCTTCGCGCGGGGCTTCGCGCCGGTCGCCTTCACGTAGGCCTCGGAGGCGAGGAGGACCGCCGCCGCGCCGTCCGCGATGCCGCTCGAGTTGCCGGCGCCGTGGAGGTGCTGGATCGCCTTCGCCTGCGGATAGGCGGCGAGCGCGATGCCGTCGAGCGTCTCGCCGTTCGGCCCGACCACTGCCTGACCCATCCCGACGAACGCGGGGGCGAGCGCGGCGAGGCCCTCGGCGGTGGTGTCGGGACGCGGGTACTCGTCCTTCTCGAGGACCACCTTGCCGGTGCGCGGATCCACGGCCGGGAAGAGGCTCCGGTCGAAGCGGTGCGTCTCCTGCGCCTCCGCTGCCTTCTTCTGCGAGCGGAGCGCCCACGCGTCGAGCTCCTGGCGCGAGAAGCCCTCGAGCGTCGCGATGAGGTCGGCGCTGATGCCCTGCGGCACCTGGAAGAACCGCTGGCGGAGGAGATCGTTGTTGCCGTCGACGCCGCCGCCGTCCGAGCCCATGGGCACGCGCGACATGCTCTCGACGCCGCCGGCGACGACGAGGTCCTGCGCGCCCGAGCCGACGCCCATCGCGGCGAGGTTCACGGTCTGCAGGCCCGAGCCGCAGAAGCGGTTCACGCTCGCGCCGCTGATCTCTATCGGCCAGCCCGCGGCGAGCACCGCATTCCGTGCGATGTTGGCGCCCTGCTCGCCGGCCTGCGAGACGCAGCCGACGAGGACGTCGTCGACCTGCTCGGGCGAGAAGCCGGTGCGCTTCACGAGCGCGTTCAGGACCTGCGCGAACAGCTCCTGGGGATGGATGCTCGAGAGCGCGCCCTTGCCGGCCTTGCCGCGGCCTCGGGGGGTACGTGCCGCGTCGATGATGTAGCTCGTGCTCATGTCCGATTCTCCTGACCGCTCAGCGGTCCTTCTTGCCGGTTGCGTCACCCTTGATGGCCAGCTTGCCGAGCGCGCGGCAGGCCTTCAGCACCTCGTCCGAGAGCGGCGTTCCGCGCAGCGCGCGCGCGAGGCTCAGCCCGCCCACCATGATCCCGACCAGGCCGAGCGCGAGGTGGCGCTTCGGCACCGACCCGCCGGCGGGCAGGTGCTCCTCGAGCGCGCTCGCCATGCGGTCGATCTGCTCGGCCAGTACCGCGGTGTGCTCGGGTGCGGTGGTCCCGATCTCGCCGATCACCGACGGCAGCGAGCAGCCTCGCTCGACCTCGTCGCGGTGCAGCGCCGAGAGGTAGCGCTTCAGGACGACCTCGGCGCGATCGGCGGCCGGCTTGTCGTCGAGGTTCAGGAAGAGGCTCGCGCGGAGCGCCTTCGAGGTGTCGCGCATCGCGGCGTCGACGAGCGCCTCCTTCGACGCGAAGTGCGCGTAGAAGCCGCCGACCGTCAGGCCGGCGCCCTTCATCACGTCGGCGACGCGGGCGCCCGCGATCCCGCGCTGCCTCAGGAGGCGAGCCGCGGAGGCGAGGATCGTCCCGTGCGACCGCTCCTTCTGCTCGGCCTTGGCGTTCATCGTACGGTCATAATATGTGACCGCCGACCCGACACGTCAAGGCGCGCGCGGGGCGTCAGACCCCGATGAAGAGGCGGTGCGCGAAGTTCCGTTCGAGCTTCGCCCGGAGGACCTTGTCGGCGGCGAGCTCGACGTCGTACTCGACGCGCTTGAACTCGAACGTCTTCGTCTCGGTGTCGTAGACGCAGTAGCTCGCGCGGTTGTCGAAGTCGCGCGGCTGGCCGACCGACCCGTCCGACACGATGTACCGCTTGCCCTCTTCGAGGGAGAAGTCCATCGAGGGCTGCTCGTCCACGCCCGTCTTCGTGAGCGCGAACACCTTGCAGAGGTGCGAGTGCCCGATGACCGTGAGGTGCCCGAGCTCGTTCCACATCGGCAGGCATTCGCGCGCCTGCTCGGGCGCGAAGATGTACTCGAACTCCTCGAGGCGAACCGGCGAGCCGTGGCAGAGGAGCAGGTCGTGCTCCTTCACGCGGACCTGGTAGGGCAGGCTCTTCAGCCAGGCCATGTTCTCGGCCGAGAGCATGCCGGCGTGGATGTCGAGCGCGTGACGCGCCGCCTCGTAGTAGTACGAGTAGTCCATGCGCCCGCAGACGGCGGCGTCGTGGTTGCCGAGGATCGTGGCCTTGCAGAGGTCGCGGATCAGGTCGCAGCACTGGTTCGGCGACCCGCCGTAACCGACGGTGTCGCCGAGGCAGTAGTACGCGTCGATGTTCTCGCTCTCGTACGCTTCGAGAATGGCGCTGAGCGCCTCGTAATTTGCGTGGACGTCCGAGAAGATAGCGAGGCGCATCGAACCCCAGTTGTGGCTTCCATGCGCCCCTGCGTCAACTGTTAGCGGTCAGATCCCCCGCAGGAGGAGCAGCCGCTCCTCGGTCATGTCGTTCATCGCCCAGCGGACGCCCTCGCGGCCGAACCCGGACCCCTTCACGCCGCCATAGGGCATGTTGTCGATCCGGAAGCTCGGAATGTCGCCGATCACGACGCCGCCCACCTCGAGCTCGTCCCACGCGCGCATCGTCTTCTTCAGGTCGTTCGTGAAGATGCCCGCCTGGAGGCCGTAGTCGCCCTCGTTGACGAGGCGGAGGGCCTCGTCGAACGTGTCGAACGGCTCGACCACGACGGCCGGCCCGAAGGCCTCCTCGGCATAGAGGGGTAGGTCGTGGGGGACCCCCTCGACCACCGTTGCCTCGAGCATGGACCCCTTGCGGCCGCCGCCCACGAGGACCTTCGCCCCCTTCGCCGTGGCCTCCTCGATCCAGCCGTGGAGGCGCTTCGCCGCAGCCTCGTCGATCATCGGGCCGAGGAACGTCTTCTCGTCCTTCGGATCGCCCGCGACGAGCGTGCGCGTCTTTGCGACGAGCTTGTCGACCAGCGAACGGTAGAGCGAGCGATGGGCGATGATCCGCTGCACGCCGATGCAGCTCTGGCCCGACTGGTAGAAGGCGCCGAACACCAAGCGATCGACGACGGCGTCGAGGTTCTTCTCCTGGTCCTCGTCGACGACGCACGCGGCGTTGCCGCCGAGCTCGAGCACGACCTTCTTGCGGCCGGCGCGCGCCTTGAGATCCCAGCCGACCTTCGACGACCCGGTGAACGACAGCAGCGCGAACCGCGGATCCCCGATGAACGGGGCAATGTGCTCGAGCTTCACCGGGACGATCGAGAACGCGCCGCGCGGCAGTGCGGTCTCGGCGAGGATCTCGCCCAGGATCATCGCCGAGACCGGCGTGCGGTCCGACGGCTTGAGGACGAAGGGGCAGCCCGCGGCGATCGCCGGCGCGATCTTGTGTGCGACCAGGTTGAGCGGGAAATTGAACGGCGTGATGAAGGACACGAGCCCGACCGGGTAACGGCGGACCATGCCGCGCGATCCCTTCACGCGCGCGGTGATCTCGAGGTCGAGCACCTCGCCGCCGCCGCGGAGGGCCTCGGCGGCCGCGACGTCGAACGTCTCGATGAGCCGCGTGACCTCGCCGCGCGAGTCGCTCACCGGCTTGCCGGCCTCGATGGCGAGGACCTCGGCGAGCTCCTCGCGTCGCTCGCGGAAGCGCGCCGAGCAGTGGAGCAGGATCGCCTGGCGTTCGTAGGGGCGTAGCTCCTGCATCGCGCCGCGCGCCGCGAACCCGGCGGCGATGGCGCGTTCGAGCTCCTCGGGACCGGCGAGCGCGACGTGGCTCACCACCTCGTTCGAGTACTTGTCGGTGACCGGCAGCTCCTCGTGCGACGCCGAGGCCTCGGCCGGGACGGGCTCGTTCGCGAGCCAGAACGGATACTTCGCCTTCATCGTGGTCATGATGGCCTGCTTTCTCTTCAGACGGTGGCCGCGAGGCCACGGAGCTCTTCGGTGAGGATGCGGTGGTTCGCTTCGTAGTCGATGGGGCAGTCGATGACGTGGACGCCCGTGCCGTCGAGGCACGTGCGGAGGAGGTCGGCGGTGTCCTCCGCGCTCGTCGGGCGGTGACCGTGGGCCCCGAACGACTCGGCGAGCTTCACGAAGTCGGGATTGCCGAACGTCATCGCGTGATCGGGAAGGCCCATCTCCGCCTGCTTCCAGCGGATCATGCCATAGGCGTCGTCGCGCAGGATGAGGACCGTGAGGTCGATGCCGAGGCGCACCGCGGTCTCGAGCTCCTGGACGCTCATCATGAGGCCGCCGTCGCCGACCACCGCGAGCACCTTGCGTTCCGGGTGCACGAGCTTCGCGGCGATGGCGGAGGGCAGACCGGCGCCCATCGTGGCGAGCGCGTTGTCGAGCAGCAGCGAGTTCGGCGTGTGGGCGCGGAAGTAGCGGGCGAACCACAGCTTGTACATCCCGTTGTCGAGGCACACGACGCCGTCGTCGGGCATGGCCTTCTGCACCTCGGCGACGAGGCGCGGCGGATGGATGGGGAAGCGATCGTCGTTCTCCTCGCGGGCGAGGTGCTCGTACAGGACGCGCCGCGCGCCATCGAAGGCCTTCAGGTCCCAGTGCTCCTGCGGGCTCACGAGCTCGGAGAGACGCCACACCGCGTTCGCGATGTCACCGGTCACCTCGATCTGCGGCGCGTACACCGCGTCGACCTCGGCGGGCGAGAAGTCGACGTGCACCACCGTCGGATCGCTCGAGCCCGCGACGCCGCGGCGCATGACGAACGGCGGCTTCTCCACGACGTCGTGGCCGACGACGATGATGCAGTCGGCCTGCTCGATCGCGTGGTGGACGACGTCCCCCTGCGAGACGGCCGCGGTGCCGAGCCACGAGGGGTGCCGCTCGTCGACGACGCCCTTGCCCATCTGCGTCGTGAAGAAGGGGATCTTCGTGCGATCGACGAACGCCCGCAGCATGCGCGAGGTGAGCTTCCGGTTGGCGCCGGCCCCGATCATGAGGAGCGGGCGCTTCGCGGCCTCGATCGCCTCGACGGCGCGGGACACCGCCCGCTCGTCGGCGACGGGACGCCGCTCGAAGCTCGGCGGATAGGCGCGAGCGCCAGGAGAGGCGAGCTCGCGCGCCACGTCCTCGGGCAGCTCGAGGTGCACCGCTCCGGGCCGCTCGTACTCGGCGCGCCGGAACGCCTCGCGGACGCGCGCCGGGATCGCGTTGGGATCGTTGACGGTGCGGGTGAGCTTCGTGATCGGCCTCATCATCCCGACCACGTCGACGATCTGGAAGTGACCCTGCTTGCCGGCGCGGATCGGCTTCTGCCCGGTGATCATCAGCATCGGCATGCCGCCGAGCTGCGCGTAGGCGGCGGCGGTCACGAGGTTGGTGGCGCCGGGCCCGAGCGTGGCCAGCGCGACGCCCGCCTTGCCGGTGAGCCGCCCGTAGGTCGCGGCCATGAACCCGGCGGCCTGCTCGTGCCTGGTGAGCACGAGGCGGATGTTCGACTTGCGCAGGGACTCGACGAGGTCGAGGTTCTCCTCGCCGGGGAGGCCGAAGATGACCTTCACGCCCTCCGCCGAGAGCGCCTGGACGAACAGATCCGAGGCCTTCACGCCGCCCGTCATCGAACCGTCGCTGCTCATGCCGTTCATCGTGGGTCCGGGGCGGCGCAAAAGACAGACGTTTGCTCGAATGGCATTCATAGGTGCTACCTATGAATCATGGAGCTGCGTCACCTCCGTTACTTCCTCGCGGCCGCCGAGCTCGCGCACTTCGGGCGGGCGGCGCGGCGCCTGCACATCTCGCAGCCGACGGTCTCGCAGCAGATCCGTGAGCTCGAGGAGGAGATCGGCGCCGAGCTCTTCGAGCGGCGTGGGCGCGGGGTGCGTCTCACGGCGGCCGGCGAGCTGTTCCGGACGTACGCCTCGCGCGCCATCGAGGACGTGGCGGCGGGGCGGCGCGCCCTCGACGCGCTCGCGAACCGGTCGGTGGGTGAGCTGCGCGTGGCGTACCTGCCGAGCATGGCCGCGGGCGTGGTGGTGCCGGCGATCGCGTCGGTGCTGCGCAACCATCCCGGCGTGAAGGTCACGGCGTTCGAGGGCAAATCGCAGCGCGTCGAGCGCCTCGTGCTGGAGGGAAAGGCGGACGTGGGCCTGGGTCTCCTGCCGCTCCGCGCGAAGGGCCTCGAGACCGAGCCGCTGCTCGAGGGGCGGCTCGCGCTCGTCCTCCCGAGACGCCACCGGCTGGCCGCCGAGACCTCGGTGTCGGTCGCCGACCTCGGTGGCGAGCCGTTCGCGCTGCTCGGTCGGTCGCTGCGGGCCCGCGGGTTCGCCGACGCGGTGTTCGCGCGCGCCGGGTTCGCTCCGCGCATCGTGTTCGAGGCGGACTCGGTCGCGACGGTGCTTTCCATCGTGCGCGCCGGGCTCGCCGTCACCGTCCTGCCGGAGCCGCGCGTCGAGCAGGCCGACCGCCTCGCCATCGTGGGCCTGAGGCCGGCGCCCGCGCCCCATCTGGCCGCGCTCTTCTTCCGGCAGGCCGCGCCGCGCTCGCCGCTCGCCACGGCGTTCGCGGAGGAGGCGCGGGCGCTCGGGACCACGACTCTGCCGTAAGCGTTCCTCGCACGGGGCCGCCGGGTCTGCTATCCGGCGCGTCCCATGCGGCGCGTCGGACTCGACATCGGAACCACCAACAGCGCCGTCGCGGTCGTCGACGACGACACCGGCGAGCGCGTCGAGCTCGCGCGCTTCGAGCACGACGCGGGGGTGAGCGACACGTTCCGCTCGATCCTCTACTTCCGCCACGGGGACAAGCCGGTCGGCGGGCCGCAGGCGATCGACCGCTACCTCGCGTCGGAGGGCGACGGGCGCCTCATCCAGTCGATGAAGTCGTACCTGGCCGACTCGACCTTCCAGGCGACCAACATCTTCGGGCGCACGACCTCGCTCGTCGAGCTCGTGGGCACGCTCGTGCGCGAGCTCCGCACGAAGGCCGAGGCGAAGCTCGGTCCCCTGGGTACGCGCGCGGTGGTCGGCCGACCGGTCCACTTCGCGAGCGAGCGCGGCGGCGACGACGAGACCCTCGCCGTGAAGCGGCTCCGCGACTCGCTCGCCCTGGGCGGCTTCACCGACGTCGAGCTGGAGTACGAGCCGGTCGCCGCCGCGCACTTCTACGAGAAGACGCTCGATCACGACGAGCTCGTGCTCATCGCCGACTTCGGGGGCGGCACCAGCGACTTCTCGCTCATCCGCGTCGGCCCCAGCCACCGGCTGCGCGGCCAGGAGCGCATCGTCGGCAACGACGGCGTCGGGATCGCCGGCGACGCGCTCGACTCCCGCCTCATGTACGCGCTGGTCGCGCCGATGCTCGGGCTCGGCACCACCTACAAGGCGCTGATGGGGAACAAGGAGCTCCCGGTGCCGGTGTGGATCTACGCGCGGCTCATGCGCTGGCACCACCTGTCGTTCCTCAAGACGAAGAAGAACCTCGATCTGCTGCATGGCATCGCCAGCCAGACCGCGGACGGCGGCGCGATCGACGCGCTCCTGCACGTCATCGAGAACGACCTCGGCTACCACCTCTATCGGGCGATCGAGCGCACCAAGATCGCGCTGTCAGGCAGCGAGGAGACGACGTTCACGTTCGCCGATGATCTCCTGTCGATCGAGGCGCCGGTCACGCGCGCCCAGTTCGAGGGCTGGATCGCCGAGGACCTCGAGAAGATGTCGACCTGCGTGGACGGCCTCCTCGAGCGCACCGGCACCGCGCGCGCCGAGGTCGACCGCGTGTTCATGACGGGCGGCAGCTCGTTCGTGCCCGCGGTGCGCGGGATCTTCGAGTCACGCTTCGGCAAGGAGAAGATCCAGGCCGGCGGCGAGCTGATCTCGGTCGCGAGCGGCCTCGCCCTCCGCCGGGGCTGAAGGGCCGCTCGCACCCGAGGGCTTCTCAGCTCACCACGGGAGCGTGTCGTTCTCGTGGAAGAAGCCGCCGGTGGGCCCGTCGTCACCGAGGAGCGCGAGGCGCACGCTGGTCTTCGAGCTGTCACGAACCTCCATCGGCGCGCTCGGGCCGCCGAGGGGCGTCTTCACCCAGCCCGGGTGCGCGGCGTTGACCTTCACCTTCGTGCCCGCGAGCGCGGCGGCGAGGTGCACCGTGAACGCGTTGAGCGCCGCCTTCGACGCGTTGTAGCCGAACGACTTGCTGGTCGCGATCGGCGAGTCCGGCGTGCTGTGCAGCGTCAGCGAGCCGAGGATGCTCGACAGGTTGACGATGCGGCCCGCCGGCGCCTTCTCGAGGAGCGGCAGGAGGGTCTGGGTCAGGCTCACCACCGCGAAGAAGTTCGTGTCGAACGTGCTGCGGAGGGTCGCGATCGGCAGGTCCTTCGAGGTGTTGCCGGTGAGCGGCTCCTCGAGCGTGCCGGCGTTGTTGACGAGGATGTCGAGCCGCCCGTACTTCTTCTCGAGGTGCGCGTAGACGGCGCGGTCGGACTCGGGGCGCGCCGCGTCGTAGGCGATCGCCTCCGCGGTGACGCCAGCGGTCCGGAGCTGCTTCACGGCGTCCTCGGCCTTGCCGGGATCGCGCGCGCCGATGACGATCGTGACGCCCTTGCTGCCTAGATCGAGCGCAGTCTGCAGGCCGATGCCGCGGTTGCCGCCGGTGATGAACGCCACCTTCTGTTCGCTGCTCATGTTCGCTTCTCCGTTCGTTGATTCGTACCGAACGGTACAATTGCTCCGCGGTCGCGGTCCGTCAAGGTCGATCTGTACCAATCGGTAAGCTATGCTCCAGGAGTCATGAGCAGGCCCAAGGCATTCGACGAGCAAGAGGCGCTCGACGCCGCGATGCGCGTCTTCTGGCGCCAGGGCTACGAGGGGACCTCGCTGAGCGACCTCACCGCCGCGATGGGCATCAACCGGCCGAGCCTCTACGCGACCTTCGGCAACAAGGAGGCGCTCTTCCGGCGCGCCGTGGAGCGGTACCTGGCGGGCCCCGGCGCGGCCATCATGGCTGCCCTCGAGCAGCCGACCGCGCGCGAGGCGGTTGCCGAGCTGCTCCGCATCCACGTCGAGGCGCCGGGCGAGCAGGGCCGTCCGCTCGGCTGCCTCATGATCAACGCGGGCCTCGGTTGCAGCATGGAGGCGGAGCCGCTGCGCGACGAGCTCGCGAAGACGCGCCAGGCCTCGGTGGTCGCGCTGCGGAAGCGTCTCGAGCGCGCCCAGCGCGAGGGCGACCTTCCGGCGGGCGCGAAGCCGGGAGCGCTCGCGTTCTTCGTGTGGACGGTGCTGCACGGCATCTCGGTGCAGGCGGTGAGCGGGGCGACGCGCGCGCAGCTCCGCGAGGCCGCCGCCCTGGCGATGCGGGCGTGGCCGGCAGCCGACGCGTGAGCAGGCTCAGAGATCGCCGACCGTGCGCATCACCGCGAGCGCGCTCTTCGGGAGATCGCGTCCGCGCGCCACGATCGTTCCGTCGGGTCGCATCGCCCGGAACACCGGTCGCCCGTGGCGCGGGCCCTCCGCGTAGAGGACCATGAGCGGCGATCGATCCGCCCGCGCGGTCGCCCAGAGCTCGAACGCGCTCGCCTCGTCGGGCCGGTAGAAGGTCGCGAGCTTCTCGCGCGCCACGTCGAGCGGCGCCCCGTCCACGGTGCCGTCACTGTCGCGCTCGAGGCCGTGGAGACGGCGCGCCTGCCACGCCGAGCGGAGCGCCGTGTCCATCGTCGCCTCGGCCTTCTTGCGCTGCGCCTTCGAGCGCTCGGCGACGCGCTGGCGCGTCTCGAGCGAGGGAAACGTGCGGTGACGGAGCGCGAGGACGGTGACCGCATACCCCGCCGAGACGAGCGCGGTCACCAGCAGCAACACGAGGCGGCCGTGCTGGGCCTTCTTGTGGAGCGCCACGACCGTCGTCGTGATCGGCATCAGGAACATGATGACGGCGAGCGCCTCGATCCCGAGCCCGATCGCGAAGCTGACGACGAACGTCCGGAAGCCGATGTCCGGCTGGTAGTCGACGAGGTACCGGTGCACGCCGCTGACGAGCGCCACCCCGAAGGTCAGGAACGTGTAGCCCTTGAACAGCCACAGCTCACGCCGCGCCTCCCGCACCGTCAGCCAGTACGGGAAGAGCAGGGGATAGAAGACGTAGTAGATGAACGGCTGCGGAGCGCGCTCGCGGTAGTACGCCTCGAACGCGAGCTGTCGCCGCAGGATGCGCCCGAGCCAGCCCCGCCGCTCGGCGTGCTTCCGCAGCACCTCGCCGAAGAAGAAGGCGAGGAGCGCGAGCACGATGTTCGCGATGGCCGCCGTCATGGGGACCAGCGACGCGAGCACCACGATGCCGAACGGCGCCGCGGCGAAGAAGGCGACCCGGAACAGGTACTCGACGATGTCGCCCGCCGTCTCGGGATGTTCCCGAGGCGGTACGGGCGGCAGGGGCGCCGGGGCGCGCTTCACGAATCAGGCTTCGGAGATCAGCGCACCGAGCGCCACGCGATCGGGATCGAGCAGGTGCTTCACGCGGTCCTTGTTCACGTCGGCGACGATGATCTCGCCGACCTCGTCCCCGACGGCGCTGAAGATGCCCCGGTGCTTCATGCGCTCGGTCTGACGGCGGTTGTCGTCGGTCGGCGTGAGGTAGTGCACCGAGTCGATCTTGTAGCGATGGATCAGGAAGAGCTGCGTGAGCGTCATGAGGCGCTTCTTCCGCAGCGACATGTCGAACGTGTTCTGGTCGCGGATCGAGAGGATCGAACGGCCCTTGCGGTCGTGGATCGGCTCGAACACCACGTTCGCGGCGACGTTCCCGGCCTCGTCGGTGATGCTGAGGGCGAGCAGCTGCGCGCCGGCCGAGTGCGGGCGGAGCGAGGCGGTGAGCTTGCCCTCGAAGCTCCAGCGCTTGCGCCAGAGATCGAGCCACTCGGTGAGGAGCTTCGGGGGCACCTCGGTCTGTACCGTGTGCTGGAACTGCGTCGAGCCCTTGCCCATCGCCTTCGTCGTCGCGGTGCGGCCGGAGAGCGACATGAGCGCGGCGTCGGCGCGCGGCCCGCCGACGAGCGTCTGCGGGTGCTGGTACGGCGACTCGAGGAGGCGGAACTTCCGCTGCAGGCGCGCGAGGGCGAGCATGCCGTCCTGCCGGAGCGCGAGCGCGAACTCCTCGCCGGCGAGGCCGTCGATCTGGTGGCCGCCGTAGGTGATGAAGTTGAACACGAAGCCCATCTTCCCGAGCTCCTCGGGGAAGCGGCGCATCTGCTCGTCGCTCATGCCCGTCGTGTCCCAGTTGAAGGACGGTGACAGGTTGTAGGCGAGCATCGCGTCGGGGAACTTCGCGTGGATCGCGTCGGCGAAGATCTTCGCCTCGTGGAGGTCGGCGGTCTTCGTCTCCATCCAGATGATGTCGGCATAGGGCGCGACCGCGAGCGACTTCTGGATCGCGTAATCGATGCCGCCGCGGACCTGGTAGTAGCCGTCCGGCGACTTCGCGTGCTCGCAGTCCCACGTGACGTGGACGCCCATGCCCTTCGCCTTCTCGCTGATCGCGAAGAACGAAGCGCGGGAGGAAAAGGCGAGCCATTCCTCCTCGGTGATCGCGAACTGCACGCCTTCACCGGCGAGAAAACGCATCACGTCGGCGACGGCCTCGCCGTACGTCTTCACGTTGGCCTCGGTCTGCCACACGTCGACGAAGGTATCGAAGACCCGGTCGAGCGCCGCGTCGACCGCGGTGCCGCCGGTCTTCTCGTAGTGGGCGACCGCCTCCGCGATCTTGGCATTGATGCCCGCGCTCTCGAGCCATGCGTCGGCGACCGCGTACTCGTCGTCGCCCGTCGCGTAGAGCTCCCAGCCGGAGAGCTCGGAGATGCCCGACTTCGAGAACCGCCGCAGGATCGCGAGTAGCGAGGCCTTGAAGCTCGGGATGTCGACGTTGGTGGCGCCGAGGATGAACGGCTGATCGCGCTCGTCGCTGCGGCCGTCGAGGAGCGTCGCCGACTCCGCGTCGGTGCGCGCGACGATGATGCCCGGCACCTGCATGATGTCGAGCTGGAAGCGCGCGGCGCTGAGCCGCTTGATCTGCTCGTCCTCCGAGACGAGGACCTTGCCGCCCTGGTGACCGCACTTCTTCACGCCCGGCTTCTGATCCTCGATGTGGTAGCCGGGGACGCCGATCTCGACAAAGCGCCGGACCAGGTTGCGGACGTGCGCGTCGCCGCCGTGGCCCGTGTCGGCGTCGGCGATGATGAACGGGCGGAAGTCGACGGGCGGGGGCGCGGCCTTGCGCTGCTCCTCGCTCATGCGGCTGCGCGCGAAGTGCTGGTTCTTGTCGGCGGTGAGGAGCGCGCGCACGATGGGCGCCGCCTCGTCGGGGACCTGGCTCAGCGGGTAGCTCGCGAGATCGGGGCCGGGGTCCTCCTGGGAGGAGCCCTTGGCGCTCGTCGCCCAGCCGCCGAGGTAGATGCCCTCGATGCCCATGCGCTTCATGGCGACGGCCTGGCCCGGCGAGTACGGACCGAACGTCGTGATGCTCTTGCCCTGCGCGTAGAGCTCACGGAGGCGCGCGTAGAACGCGGCGGCGGTCTCGGCGGCCAGCGTGTAGTCGTTCCGGATCGTGCCGCGCTGCGCGACGACCTCGCGCGCCGTGTAGAGGCGTTTGAGCCCCGCGAACCGGGGGCTCTCGAGCCAGCGGCGCATGCGGTCGAGGTCGGAGACGTCTTGCTCGGAGGTCATCGCGTTCATCCTAGACGACCTTCGCGCGGTTCGTTCCGAGGTTTTCGCAATCCTGGCGCCTACCTGGCGCGCCCCTCAACGAACGAGCTCGCACGCGTCGGCGGGGTCGAGGCCGAGGTCGCGCACGAGCAGGAAGGCCGCACAATCGCGGCGCCCGCTACGAAGCGCGTCCTTGATGCTCGGCGGAAGAAGGGGGCTCGCGACGAGGAGCGACGCCATCGAGAAGGAGGGCGTGGTCATGACGGCGGGGTGATGCTGCATCTTGGTCAGGCTTAACGATGCTCGGGCTGCCCTCGAGGATGCGCGCAGGGACGAGGATCGTTCCACCCGCGAAGGCGCATCCGGGTCGCAGCGCGATCCGGGCTGTTATAGGCTGGGCTCGATGACCGACCGGCTCCCGTTCCTCGACGAGCGCGCGAAGGCCCGGGCGGTGCTCGCGGTGAAGGCCTTCGAGGCGCAGACCTGTGCCGAGCTCGTCGTCACGGTGAAGAAGCAGGCGCGCACCTACCAGGAGGCGCATCTCCTGATGGGCGCCGTGCTCGCGTTCCTCGTGCTGGTGTTCCTCCTCTACTTCCCGTGGGACTTCAACACCGCGCTGATGCCGCTCGACACGGCGATCGCGTTCGCGGCGGGTTACCTCCTGTCGCGATGGTTGCCCCCGCTGCAGCGGCTCGCGCTCACCGAGGCTCGGCGCCGTCAGAGCGTCGAGCCGGCGGCGAAGGCGGCGTTCGTCGATCTCGGCGTCACGCGCACCAGCGGACGCACCGGCGTTCTCGTCTACGTCGCGATGCTCGAGGGCATGGTCAGCGTGGTCGCCGACGCGGGCGTCACGCCGGAGGCGCAGGCCGCCGCCCAGTCGGCGCGCGTCACCCTCGAGGCGGCGCTCGGCCGGCTCGACATCGGCGCCTTCGCGGCCGCGCTCGAGTCGCTCGGTGCGGCCTTCGCGCCGACGATGCCGCGGGCCCACGACGACGTGAACGAGCTCCCGGACGAGGTCGCATGAGCCACCCTTCTTCGTTTCTCCGCTGGCGTGACCGCGCCGTTCGCGCGGCGGTCGTGGCGCTCGGCTCGCGTGATCTCCAGAAGATCGTGGCGGGCGCGCTGGTCGTCCTTCCCGTGCTGCTCACCGTGACGCTCGCCGAGGCCCGGCCGGGCGGCGGCAGCTCGTACTCGGGCGGCAGCAGCAGGAGCTCCGGCGGGAGCAGGAGCTCGGGCGGCGGCGGGTACAGCGGCGGCGGCTACAGCGGCGGCGGCGGGAGCAGCGACGGGGGCTTCGTGCTCCTCCTGCTCGCGCATCCTTCGATCGGAATCCCGATCGTCCTCCTCATCATCGTGATCTTCGTGGTGCGTGCGCGCACGCAGGCGTCGCTCGGCGGCAGCGAGTGGTCCACGGGCGGAACGAACCAGTGGACGCCGTACGAGCCGCCCCCGCCGCCCGAGCCGCGTGAGCCCCTTCGCACCAGGCTGGAAGCGCTCCGGCGCACCGATCCCGGGTTCTCGATCGTGGTCTTCGAGGACTTTCTCTACTTCCTCTACGCGGAGATGCACCGGGCGCGCGGGGTGGGTCAGGCCGAGCAGCTCGCCGCGTACGTCGCGGATCATGCGCGCGCCGGCCTCGCCAACGACGGCCGCGTCGTCGAGGTGACGGGCATCATCATCGGCGCGCTCTCCTACGAGGACGTGGAGGTCGACGCGCAGGGCGCCGCCACCGTGGAGGTCATCGTCGAGTCGAACTACGTCGAGCGTTACCGTCCGCAGGGCGAGCAGCGCTTCTACGTGAAGGAGCAGCTTCGTCTCACGCGCGCCGCGGGCGCTCGGTCTCGCGATCCCGGCAAGGCGCGCACGCTCAATTGCCCGAACTGCGGCGGACCGCTCTCCAACATGCGCGGCACGACGTGCAGCTACTGCCACACCACCGTCCCGCAGGGCTCCAGGGACTGGGCGATCGCCGGGCGCGAGGTGCTCGAGCGCGAGCCGCGCGGCCCGCTGCTCACGTCGAACGTCGAGGAGCAGGGCACGAGCCTGCCGACCGTCGTCGACCCCGCCGCGCACGCGACGTTCGCGCAGATCCAGGCGAAGGACCCGCAGGGCACGTCGTGGCAGCAGCTGGAGCACCGCATCGGCCTCGTCTTCCAGGAGTTCCACGCCGGCTGGGTGGCGCGCGATCCGTCGCGCGTGCGGCCGTTCGTGAGTGACAACCTGTTCCAGTCGCAGCTGTACTGGATCGACCTGTACCGCGCCGCGCACTGCATCAATCGCACCGATGGCTCGCGCATCACGCGCCTCGAGCTCGCGAGCGCCACCACCGATGCCTATTACGATTCGGTGACGGTCCGCCTCCACGCGACCGGCCTCGACTACACGATGGGCGAGGACGGACGGCTGCTGAGCGGCAGCCAGAGCGTCCCGCGCGCCTATTCCGAATACTGGACGATGATCCGCGGCGCCCAGAAGAAGAAGACCGACAAGGGCGAGCGCAACTGCCCGAGCTGCGGCGCGCCCTTGAAGATCAGCATGACCGGCAACTGCGAATACTGCCAGGTGAAGGTCACGAGCGGCGAATACGACTGGGTCCTCTCCCGCATCGAGCAGGACGAGGCGTACCGCGGTTAGCGCTCGCGCTCAGGCCAGCACGCCGCGCAGGGCGGCGCGGGCCGCCCAGTACCCGCACATGCCGTGGACGCCTCCGCCCGGCGGCGTGGCGCTCGAGCAGAGGAAGAGCGACGGGTTGGGCGTCGTGTACGGGTTCCAGCGGGCGACGGGACGGGCGAGCGTCTGCGGGAGATCGTTCAGGCCGCCGCCGATGTCCCCGCCCACGTAGTTGGCATTGTGACGCTCGACGTCCGCCGCGTTCATGGTCGATCGGGCGAGCACGAGATCACGGAAGCCCGGCGCGAACCGCTCGATCTGGTCCTCGATGATGGTCGACATGTCGACCTTCGAGCCGTTCGGGACATGGCAATAGGCCCAGAGCGTGTGCTGCCCGGGGGGCGCCCGCGTGTCGTCGAAGAGGCTCTGCTGGGCGACGAGCACGAAGGGCCGCTCCGAGACGCGGCCCTCGTGAGGCGCGCGCTCGCTGCCCGCCAGCTCCTCGAGCGTGCCACCGACGTGCACGGTGGCCGTGCGATGGCACTCGGCGGCGGTCCACGGCACCGGGCCGCGAAGCGCGAAGTCCATCTTGAAGACGCCCGGGCCATGGCGGTAGCGCCGGAGCTGATCGCCGTAGCTCGCGGGGAGCGCGTCGCCCGCGATCTGCACGAGGCTGCGCGGCATCACGTCGAGGAGGACCGCCTTCGCGCGCGGGAGGCTGCGGAGGGACGTGACCCGTTCGCCGGTGCGGACGTCGCCGCCGTGGGCGCGGAGCTCGCGCACGAGCGCGTCGCTGATGGTCTGCGAGCCGCCCTTCGGGAAGGGCCAGCCCACCGCATGCGCCGAGGCGGCGAGGACGAGGCCGAAGGACGCCGAGCCCTCCGACTCGAGCGGCATGATCGAATGCGCGGCGCAGCTCGCGAACATGGCGCGGGCGTGGACGCCCCGGAACGAGCTCTCCGCGAAGCGCGTCGCCGACTGCAGCGCGCCGAGGCCGAAGCGCGCCATCTTGAAGGGATGACGAGGGATGCGCACCGGCTTCAGGAGCTCGCCGAAGAGGGCGTCGGGGTCGCGATCGAAGGGCGCGTACACGTCGCGCCACGCCTGGGCGTCCTCGCCGAGGCCGAGCGCCGACGCCTCGAGGCCGCGCTGCAGCGTCGCGGCGGTCCCGTCGTCGAGCGGATGCGCGACCGCGATGGGCGGCTCGATCCACGTGACGCCGTGCTTCTCGAGCGGGACGGTCCTCAGGAAAGGCGAGAGCACGCCGAGCGGGTGAATCGCCGAGCAGATGTCGTGGTGGAAGCCGGGGAGGTTCAGCTCCGCGGTCCGCGCGCCGCCGCCGATGGTGTCCTCGGCCTCGAGGACGAGCACCGAGCGGCCGGCGCGCGCGATCTCGATCGCGGCGGCGAGCCCGTTCGGTCCTGATCCGACCACGATCGCGTCGTAGCTCTCTGCCATCGGCAGTCAGTCCTAGCACCGGCCGGACGGGCGCCGCGTGCGCCAACGCGTCGCGAGCCCGCGTACGTCCCAGGGAGGATGCTCCTCGAGGGCCGGCGACGATTCTTCGCAACCTCGGGAAACGACGGACGAGGGGCCGCGCGGTTTGCCCGTCGGGCCACCATTTGCGACCCTGATGCCTCGCGTCAGGCGTTACCCTGTCGCGCAGCGAGCCCGACCGAGATGAGCAACAAGACCACCCAACCGCAGCGCCTCGCGTCCGGCTTCGAGCGCGAGCAGGGGCACGGGGCGCCGACCGGGAGCACCGAGCCGGGACCGCCGCCCGAGCACGACGAGCCGGGCGACCATGCGCAGCTCGCGACGTCGACCGAGCTGGCGACGGCGCTCCTCGGCGATCTCGCGAAGGGGTCCTTGCCGATCGAGGGGGTGAAGGAGACGTCGGGCCAGAATGCGGCGGCCTACGCGGTCGCGCCGCATCGCCCGCCGGCGGCGCACGAGGATCCGACGCTCGTGCCCGCGGTGATGCTCAACCTGACCGCGCCGTTTCCGGTTCCTCTGCAGCCGAGCGTCACGCCGGTACCGCCGCACGGCGGCTCGTCGGGACGGAACGACGTGACGATGCCGCGGATGCGCGCGCCGTCGCCGCTTCCTCCTCCGCCCGCGGCGCGCGGGGTGCAGCACTCGACGGTGCCGAGCGTGCGGATGCACCGGCGGCAGACGCTGGTGGCGGTGGCGACGGTGCTGGGCATCGCGACCGCGGTGGCGGTGGCGATCGTGGCGTTCGGTCGCCGGCCCGACGAGGGCGCGGGGGCGGGCAGCGCGGCGCTGTCGGCGGTGGAGATGGCGCCGGTGGTGACGGCGTCGGCGAGCGCGGTGGCGTCGTCCTCGGCGCTGGTCGTGCCGGTCTCCGCGGCCGTCTCCGTGACGCCGCCCGTCCGGACCGTGACGCCGGAGCAGGCGCCGACGGGCGCGGCGCGGCCGGCGACCCGCACGTCCGCGGCGGTCCCGAGCGGGCGTCCGCCCGGCAGCACTTCACGTCCGTCGCCCAGGCCGGCGGGCACGTTCGAAGAAATCGACAAAACGTTCTGACCTCTGACTGGAGCTTCCTCGCCGATGCGTCTTCTCCTCTCCTCGCTGGTGCTCGCGGCTGCCGTGACGGCATCCGGCCCGGCCCTTGCGCAGCTCTCCGCCACCGACGAGGCGAATGCGCGCTTCCAGACCGGCGTGAAATATTACGAGCAGCGTGATTTCGAGTCCGCTCGGCTCGCGTTCGCGCAGTCGTATGCCGTCCTGCAAAAGCCCTCGATCCTGATGAATCTCGGATTGAGCGAGGTGTATTCGAATCATCCGCTCGAGGCGATTCCGCATCTCGAGCAGTTCATCAAGGATGCCTCTTCACCCGCCGATCGCCGCGAGCGTGCGCGGCGCGCCCTCGAGGAGGCGATGAAGAAGACGGGGCACCTGGCGGTGAAGGCGTCGCCCGAGGCGTCGGTCACGGTCGACGGCAAGCCGCCGGCGCAGACACCGCCCGCGGTGGTGCACGTGGCCCCGGGCGCGCACACCGTCGAGGCGAAGGCGGGGGCGAAGACGAAGAACGCGGCGGTCGACGCGAAGGCGGGCGAGACCACGAACGTGGACGTGTCGTTCGATGCGCCGCCGCCCGTCGCCGCGACGCCGGTGGTCGCGCAGCCGCCGCCGAACCCGGTGACGCCGGTGACCGAGCCGCCGCGCGAGCTGGGGTACACGGAGAGCTTCTGGGGAGTCCGCAGCATCGGCGGTCTCGCGGTGGTCGGCGCGGGCGCGGTGTTCGTGGGCCTCGGCTTCGCGGCGAAGGCCGACGAGAGCGACCAGAGCGACAAGCTCGATGCGCTGTCCGGGTCGATCCCTCCGGGGGGCTGCGCGGGCGCCGCGCCGAATGCCGGATGCGCGGCGGTGAAGGGCGCAGCCGAAGCCCGCAACGACGCGTCCGCGCGTGCGACGACGTTCCTGGGCGTGGGCGCCGCGGCGGTGGGCGTGGGCGGCCTGCTCGTCCTGAGCGCCGCCATCTGGCCTCATCGGTACACGCGGTCGACGGCCCTGGTGTCGCCGCGGATCATCCCTGTCACCGGCCCGAAGCAGGCCGGCTTGCTTTTCACTGCGGAATTCTGAGGAGGCTATCTTGAAAAACGCGATCATCCTTGTTGCCGGCGCCCTCGCGTCATTCCTCGTTGCAAACTGCGGCAGCGACGCCGCCACCTGCGACGAGCTCCGCACGTGCGGCTCGAGCGGCACGTCGGGCGGACCGGAGGGGGGCGCGGACGCGAACGTCCCTGACGGCTGCGACGCGGCAGCGGAGCCGAAGGACGCTCCGAAGTGCGTGGTGAACGACTTCGGCGTGTTCGTGGACGCGAATGGCAACGATGCGAACGCGGGCACGAAGGAGTCGCCGGTGAAGACGATCACGGCGGCGCTGGGCAAGCTCGCGGGCAAGACGCGGGTGTACGTGTGCGAGGGCACGTATGCGGAGCATGTGAAGCTGACGACGGCAGTGAGCGTGTACGGCGGCTTCGCGTGCGGCGGCTGGGACTACACGGGCGCAAAGCCGAAGGTGGCCCCGACGGACGTGGGGTATGCGCTGGAGGTTGCGGACGTGGCGAGCGCGTTGACTATCGTGGATATGTCGTTCGTGGCCGCCGATGCAGTCGCGAAGGGCGATTCGAGCGTGGCCGCCTTCGCGCATGGCGCAGGGGCGCTGACCATCAACAGATCTGAATTGAAGGCGGGCCTGGCGCAGGGCGGCGCAGACGGCGACCCCGGGGTTACCGGCGCGCCGGTGATGGGTGACCTCAAGGGAAACCCGCCCAAGACTGCCACCGTCGCCGGAGAACAGAAGGTCTGCACTTGCACCACCGGCGGGACTTCGACTGGCGCTGCAGGCGGCGGTCCGAACGGTGCGGGTGCGAAGGGCGGCCCGCCACTCGCCGGCGGCGCTGGAGGTCTCGCGAGTACGGATTGTTCAAAGATGGAGCCAAACGGCATCGGTGACAACGGCGACCCGGGAACGCCCGCCGACCCAGGTGCCGCGGCTACGGCTCTCGGGAAGATCTCGCTCGAAGGCTGGCAACCCGGGGCCGGAGGAGACGGCAAAGCCGGAACGCCTGGTCAAGGGGGCGGGGGCGGTGGGGGTCTTGATGCCCTGAACGCTGGAGCAGGCGGGGGTTGCGGGGGTTGCGGCGGCAGCGGCGGTAGGGGCGGCAAGGGCGGCGGTGCAAGCATCGCTCTTATTGCCATTGACAGCAAAGTGACCATAACCGACGCCGCCCTTAGCGCGAGCGTTGCCGGTGATGGCGGCGGTGGGGGGCCCTTTGGCCCCGGAGGCGCTGGAGGAACGGCCGGATTGGCCCTGTGCTCGGGCGGAACCGGAGGCAAGGGTGGTGACGGCGGCTCCGGCGGTGGGGGAGCCGGAGGCATCTCGGCGGCGGTGCTCTACAAGGGCGGCGCGCCTACGAATAACAACTCGACGCTCACGCCCGGCAAGGCGGGCGGGAAGGGCGTCGGCGGTACTCCCGGCATGAACGACGGCGTGGAAGGGAAGAGCGCCGACATGTTGGAAGTTCAATGAGAGCCGCGGGGGGGAGCGTCGCCGCACTCTTGTGCGCAGTTGCGGTGGCGTGCAGTAGCTCGTCGGGCGGTGAAACGCCGATGGACGGCGGCACCTCGGGCGGACCGGAGGGAGGCGCGGACGTGAACGTCCCTGACGGCTGCGACGCGGCCGCGGAGCCGAAGGACGCTCCGAAGTGCGTGGTGAACGACTTCGGCGTGTTCGCGGACGCGAATGGCAACGATGCGAACGCGGGCACGAAGGAGTCGCCGGTGAAGACGATCACGGCGGCACTGGGCAAGCTTGCGGGCAAGACGCGGGTGTACGTGTGCGAGGGCACGTATGCGGAGCATGTGAAGCTGACGACGGCAGTGAGCGTGTACGGCGGCTTCGCGTGCAGCGGCTGGGACTACACGGGCGCAAAGCCGAAGGTGGCCCCGACCGACGCGGGGTATGCGGTGGAGGTCGAGAAGGTCGCTTCGGCGGTCGAGATCGTGGATGTGAGCTTCACGTCCGCCGCGGGCACCGAGGCGGCGACGTCGAGCGTCGCGGCCTTCGTGAAGGGTAGCCCGTCGCTGACGCTGCGCCGCGTCGCCTTGACGGCCGGGAAGGGTTTCGCCGGAAAGAGTCCTGCGAAAGCGGCAGACGGCGCGCTGATGTCATCGATGCCAACAGCGTCGTCCCTCGACGGGAACAAGGGCGATGCGGCGAACGGCGGGCTTGCACAGCTCTGCACGTGCGTTGGGGGCGGCACGAGCAAGGGAGGAGGCGGCGGCAGCCTGAACAGTAACGGTAACCCTGGTGAGACGGCGCAGCCGACACCGGACCCGGTGTTCGCCACCGGGGCGGGGCAGACGCAGGCCGAGCGCCTGATGGCCGGTGCGGCCAAACCCGGCTCCAACGCGCCGAATGCGCCCGCGGGCGCCGGCGCCGCGACACTTGGTGCGATCACGGAGGCGGGCTGGGCGCCGTCCGGCGGCACCAAAGGACCTTAGGGCGGAGCCGGGCAAGGCGGCGGTGGTGGCGGCGGGTCGGGCGGCGGTGGCGGCGGCGGCGCGTGCGGTGGTTGCGGCGGGGCAGGGGGCGATCCGGGCGAAGGCGGCGGCGCGAGCATCGCGCTGCTGACGCTGGAGAGCCCCGTCAACGTGGTGGCCTCGACGCTGACGACCGGCGACGCAGGTGCGGGCGGGCCCGGGGGCACCGGCGGCGATGGCTTGGCGGGAGGCAATCGTGGTCCGGGAGGCGGCGGCGCGTGCAATGGCGGCAACGGCGGCAAGGGCGGGAACGGCGGCAACGGCGGAGGCGGCGCAGGTGGTCTCTCCGTTGGCGTGCTCTCCAAGGGCGACAAGCCCGCGGTCGACGCGATCATCACCACTGGCGCGAAGGGCGCGCCCGGCAACGGCGGCGTCGACGGGCAGAAGGCCGACACCCTGGAGCTCCCGTGAGATTCGCCCGCGCAACCAGGAGCACGCCCGGGCCGAAAGGCGCCAACCAAGTCGGCGGGGACCCCGGGGTCAACGATGGGCCCGACGGACTCACCCAGGAATCCCTCCACACGCACTGATTGCCAATGAGCTAGCCCATGTCCCCCGCGTACTCTCCAGGTCAGCTCATTCCGGGAACCCAGTACGCGTTCACGCGCGTGCTCGGGGCCGGGGGGCACGGGACCGTGTACGCGGTGGAGCACACGTTCTTGCAGGCGCCGTCGGTGATGAAGCTGCTTCACGCCGAGCTCGCGAACGAGGGGAACCTCGCGCTCCGCATGACGCGCGAGGCGCGCACGCTCGCGAAGCTGCGGCACCCGAACATCGTCGAGGTCCGGGACGGCGGGATCACGACCGAGGACCCGCCGCGGCCCTTCTTCGTCATGGAGCCGCTCAACGGGATGTCGCTCCGCCAGCTGCGGAAGAACATGGGCGGGCGGAGCATCGGCGTGCTCGCGGCGCTGCGTATCGTCATCGGCGTGCTCGAGGGGCTGCATCATGCCCATTCGGCAGGCGTGATTCATCGCGACATCAAGCCGGATAACATATTCCTTCATCGCACCAGCACGGATCTCACCGTGCCGAAGGTGCTCGACTTCGGTATCGCGCACCTGCTCATGGGTCAGCAGGTCACCGGTCAGCACTTCCTCGGGACTCCCCGCTATGCGGCGCCCGAGCAGATGCGCGGCGAGCCGGTCGGGCCGACGACCGACATCTACTCGACGGGGCTCGTGCTCCACGAGCTCATCACCGGCGCTCCGCCGTTCGCGGACAAGAAGGAGCTCGGGCCGCTCCTGCTCGCGCATCTCAATGACCGACTGCCCAAGATCTCGGAGCTCGTTCCCGACGCGCCGCCCGGGATCGACGACTTTCTCGCCTATCTGCTCGAGAAGGATCCCGCACGCCGTCCGCCCACCGCCTTTGCGGCGGCAGTCGCGGCCCGCGAGATCCGTTCGTACATCGAGGCCCGCCAGGACGGGTCCGTCCACGCGACCGACTTCAAGACCGAGCCGAGCCCGATGGATAACTTCCTCATCGAGGCCTCGCCCGGCGACCCCGCCTTCGTCACCGAGCCCGCGGCGCGCGCCCTGCCGCCGACGCGCCGCGCGGCGCAGATCCAGCGCACCGTCCCGATGGCGGGCCGGCCCGGACACGACGACGAGCCCGCGCGCTCACGCCCCGGCGCGCCCATCGCTTACGCCGACACGA
>JAQBQL010000070.1 GCA_028287035.1 Labilithrix sp.
GCGGCTCGCCGGCGGCGGCGCGCTCGTGGCTGCCGCGGGCGCTTCCTCCTCGGGCATCGCGATCGAGGGCGGCGGGGGCGGCGGCGCGTCGTGACGCTGCGGCGGCGCGAGGGTCTTGAGCCGCGGCTTGGCGGCGAGCGGCGGAGGCGGACCGGTCACCACCGGCGGCGGAGGCGTGCGCGAGGCGGCGGCGGGGAGCGGGGGCGGCGGCGCGGACACGGTGACGGCAGCCGGGGGCGGGAGCTTCGGCATCGCCACGACCGTCAGATCGCGCACCGAGAGCACGCTCTCGCTGTCGGGTGCCGGCTCGATCTTCACGGAAGGCGGCGGCGTCGCCGAGTCGCGCCTCAAGACGATGGGCGCGGGCGGCGCGGGCTCCTCGGCCGGGGTCGCCTGGGCGGGCTTCGCCTCGGGCACCGCGGCGGCGTCGGTGACGGGGGGCGCCTTCTCGCTCTCCACCTCGCCGCGCTTCGTGCTGGGGAGCGCGCTGTCGGGAGCGCTGAGCGGTCCCGCCTTCGCCGCGTCGATCATCTCCTCCTGGGAGGCGAACGTCTTCACGGCGCCGTCGGGCCCGACGACCGTCCACCGGGCGCGCGGCGCGACGACCAGGTCGACGTCCTCGACCGCGCCGCACTTCTCGCAGCGCGCGGCGGTTCGGGCTCCGTTCCGAACGAGCTCGCGCGGACCTCCGCAGCTCGCGCATGGCGTCGGGGTCACAGTGCCGCTGCGCGCGTCCTTGTCTGCCATCTCGACCGTGATCTTAGAACCCCCGGGGCCGGCGACCAACTAAGTCGCCGGGCGGGCGCTCGCCCAGCTGCGGACCGACGCCGCTTTCGCGGCAATGTAGAATGCACGCATCATGGCGGAGGAGGTATCTGATGGCAGCGAAGAAGAAGAGCGGCGGTCGCAAGTACAGCAAGGGCGCCAGCGCAAAGGTCGCGAAGGTCATGCACGAGCGGAAGGCGGGCACGCTCCGTAGCGGCGGCTCCGGCCGCAAGGTGACGAGCAAGAAGCAGGCGATCGCGATCGGCCTGTCCGAGGCCCGGGCGGCGGGCAAGAAGGTGCCCAAGAAGAGCGGCGCGAAGAAGAAGAGTGCCGCCAAGAAGAGCACCGGCGCGAAGAAGAAGAGCGCCGCCAAGAAGAGCACCGGCGCGACGAAGAAGACGTCCGGCGCGAAGAAGAAGCGCGCAGCGTCGAAGAAGTAAGGGTCAGCGGTCCACGCGGCGCGCTTCACCCTTGCGGAGCGCGTCGAGGATCTGCTTGCCGAGCGCGCCGGGATCGGGCGGCAGCGGGACCGCCAGCACCTCCGCGCCGCACGCGCTCGCGAGCTCGGTGAGCTCCGGCAGGTCGGCCTTCGCGCCTTCCGCCCCCGGCGTCGCGAGCAGCACGATGAGCGGCCGGACCTCGGACATGCGCCGGCAGGCTTCCCGCGTGTCCGCGACGGAGACGGCCTGCAGCGGCTGCATCGCGCCCTTGCAGATGGTCGTCGACGCGTCGTCGAGGCCGACGAGCATGCAACGGAACATCATGCGCGTGTCGACGGTGGGAAAGTCCTGCTTCACGTGCGGCGAGCCTATCGCGGCTCTCCGGCTCCCGTCTGCCTGTGATGTCCCGTTGATGGTCCAACCTGTAGACCACGAGCAACGTGATCGGCCGATCATGCTCGGCCCGGCCCTTCGACACGGGATTTTACGGGGTTTCCCGAGCGCCGCGCCGGTGGCTCGATCGTTGCTCGAGGGCCGGCCATGAAGCGTCTCCTCGGCCTGGTCTCGTGTCTCGTGACGATGGCGGCGGCTCCCGGCGTGGCGTTCGCAGACGACGGCGAGCCGACGCCGTTGCCCTCCACCCCCGCCCCCGAGGCGCGTATCAGCGAGACCGCGACGACGAGCATCGACGCGGTCCATCTGCGGAACGGCGGCCTCTATCGAGGGCGCGTCACCGAGATCGTCCCCGGCAGCCACGTCCGCGTGATGCTGCCCACCGGCGAGACCCACAAGGTGCCGTGGGCCGACGTCGAGCGCGTCATCGTCGCCTCTGCCACCATCCCGCCCGTCGGCGCCCCGGCGGCAGCTCCGGTCGAGGAGAAGGCCCCCGCGCCGAAGGTCGGTCCGCTCGCTCGCGTGCACCTGAAGACGTCGTCCACGAAGGCCGCGTATCTCTACCGCCGCGCCGCCGGCACGGATGCGTTCGTGACCGCCTGCCAGGCCCCCTGCGACGAGCTGATGCCGCTCGGCGACACGTACCGCGTCGGCGGCGGCGGCATGCAGAGCTCGAAGGAGTTCCAGCTGAAAGGCGCGGAGGGCGACACGATCAACGTCGAGGCGGACGGTCCGAGCTGGCTCGGCATCGTGGGCGGCAGCGGCCTCGTGCTCGCCGGCGGGGTCAGCGCCTACGTCGGGACGATCCTCGCGCTCGCCGGCAATTCCGGCTGCAGCGGCTACACCTACGAGACCAGCTATGGCTACTCGAGCCGGAGCGGTTGCTCGGATCTCCGGCCCGCCGGATTCGCGGCGCTCGGCATCGGCGCGGGCGCCATCGCGCTCGGCCTCGTCATCCTCTACCCGAGCATGAAGACGGACATCGAGCAGGAGCGCGCGACCGGGCCGCGCGACGCGTTCGTGCGTCAGCCGACCTGGCGAACGGCCTCCGCCCAGGAGAGCGCCGCGCCCGGCACCGCCTTCCCGCTGGTCTTCGGCCGCTCCTTCTGACGGCGCCGCGGGAACCTTCGAATCGATCCGATGTCTCGTGCGTTGAATGCACGTGCATCGCCGTCTCCTCCCGGTCGTCCTCGGTTCGGGTCTCCTCCTGTCCCTCGCCGCGGCGGCCGCGCCGGCGGAGGCGCAGCGTTCCGCGATCACGACGACGCGTCAGGGGACCGACCTCACGATCGTCGTCCACGGCGTGACCGACTACTGCTCGACCAACGCGCGGACCGACGTGATCCGCAGGACCGGCGCGATTCGCATCGTGCGGGATCGCCCCACCGTCGTGTCGAGGTGCGTGACCGAGAAGGACCTCACCTTCGTCGTCCACGACGTGACGGCGGGCTCGTACACGATCTCGTACGAGCAGATCCCGCTCATCGCTCCGGCGCGTTTCCTGACCCTCGCACAGACGCGCGTGAACGTCCGCGAGTGATCCGTTTCAGTGATGCGTGAGCCGGCCGGCGACGAACCCGATCGTCGCCGCCGCGGCGAAGAACACGACCAGCGCCGCGACGACGAGCGCGAGGACGCGGCGGCTCACGGGACGCTCGGGCGACACGAGCTGCGGGAGGAGCTGCGGCTGCGGGTGCGTCTCGGGCGCAGGGGCAGGCGCCGGCGCGGCGCTCGGCGGAACGACCACGACGGGGGGCGCGGCGGCGGGCGCGCGCCACGGCCCGTCGTCCGCGTACGAGTCCCGCGGGCCGAAGAAGGCGTCCTGCGCCTCCGCGGCGTCGCGGTCGGCGATGACCGGCGCCTCGTAGCGCGGGGTGCCGAGCGGATCGGCCCCGCGCACCGCGGGTCGGGTGCCGCTCTTCGTGCGGGCGAGCGCATCGTCGAGGAGCGCGCGCGAGATGCGCTGGGTCGCGCCCGGATCGGCGCGCGGGTCGACGCGTTCCGAAGGGACCTCCACGATTCCCTTCGGCCAGTTGGGCGCCTGCCGCTTCACGAGGACGAGCGTAGCAGCCTCGGGTCGCGCCGCCGGAGGCTCCGCGGAGCTCACGCGCTCTTCGGGGATACGGCGTGGTCCGCCGTCGCCCCCGTGACCACACGTCGGCTCACGCCACGAGCAGCAGCTGCCTCACGGTGTCGCCCGGCCGGAGGAACCAGGCCGGTCGCCGGTCCTCGATGACCGAGAGCTGGCCGTGGAGGAGCGGCGGGAACGTGGGCCGGCTCACCAGGAACGCGCCCAGCGCCGAGAGCCACGGCTCGTCGCCGACCACCACCACCGCCGACCCCGCCGCGAGCAGGTGCGGCGCGATCACCTGCGGAGGCGCGTTGCCGCCGAGCCCGGGGAGCACCTCGATGGTGCTCACGTAGTCGACGCGGTCCGCGAACAGCTCCGCGGTCTGGACTGCGGCGGGCAGCGGGCTCGTGAAGATGCGGTCGTAGCTCGGCTCCTCGTTCAGGCGGACGCGGTTGCCGAGCGCGCGGACGAGCTGACGTCCCTCGGACGACAGGTAACGATGGGCCTCGGGCACCCCGGGCGAGTCGTCGTTCACGAGCGAGCAGCGGAGCAAGGCGATGAGCACGGGCGCACTCTAGCCGGAAAGTTGACCATGACGAGCGGCCCACGTTAGCGGATGGGGGAGGCGCCGGAGGAGGATGATCATGAAGCTGGGGATCGACTTCGGGACGACGCGGACCGTGGTGGCGTGCGTGGATCGCGGAAATTATCCGGTGCTCACGTTCACCGATGCGTCGGGCGACGCGCAGGACTGGTTCCCCTCGGTGGTCGCCGAGCGCCGCGGCGAGCTGCGGTTCGGCTTCGAGGCCCTCGCCACCGCCGGTGACCCCTCGTTCACCGCGGTCCGCTCGTTCAAGCGCCTCCTCGCCGACGCGTCGGCCGGACCGAGCACCGAGATCACGGTGGGCGACACGACCCTCACCATCGACGCGCTCATCACGCAGTTCCTCGCGGCGCTCAAGGTCGCGATCCTCGAGCGCTCGAACCTCGAGCTCGACGGCGACGAGGCGGAGCTGCGGTCGGTCGTGGCGGTCCCGGCGAACTCGTCGGGCGCGCAGCGGTTCGTGACCCTCGATGCCTTCCGGCGCGCCGGCTTCGCGCCGATCGCGATGCTCAACGAGCCGTCGGCGGCAGGGTTCGAGTACACGCACCGCCATCGCGACACGCTCACTTCGAAGCGCGATCACGTGGTGGTCTACGATCTCGGCGGCGGTACGTTCGACGCGTCCCTCGTGCGGATGCGCGGTCGCAAGCACGAGGTGATGGGCACCGCGGGCGTGAACCAGCTCGGCGGCGACGACTTCGACGAGGTGCTGCTCGAGCTGGTCCTCGGGAAGCTCGGCATCGCGCGCACGACGCTCGAGGCGCGAGGGCTCGAACGGCTCCTCGATCAGTGCCGCGACGCGAAGGAGCGCCTCAACCCGAGCTCCAAGAAGATCTCGATCGACGTCGAGAGCGCGCTCGGCGACGCCAGCCCGGCCGGCGCGCCGGCGATGGCCGTGATCAACGTGGCGGATTTCTACGCCGCCTGCATGCCGCTCGTGAACCGCTCGATCGATGCCATGGTGCCCGTCATGGCGAAGCTCGAAGGAGCGGCCGAGGGCGAGGTCCCGGGGCTCGACGAGATCGCCGGCATCTACGTGGTCGGCGGCGCCAGCGAGCTGCCGATCGTCGCCCGTGCGCTGCGCGAGCGCTTCGGTCGCCGCGTGCATCGTTCGCCCTATCCTTCGGCGGCCATCGCGATCGGGCTCGCCATCGCGTGCGACGAGGCGGCGGGCTTCGAGCTCACCGATCGCTACGCCCGCACCTTCGGCGTCTTCCGCGAGGCGCAGGCCGGCGCGGGGATCACGTTCGACCCCATCTTCACGAGCGACACGGCGCTGCCGGCGCGCGATGGCGATCCGGTCTCGTGCCGGCGCGACTACCGGGCCGCTCACAACGTCGGGCACTTCCGGTTCTTCGAATGCAGCGCGATCAGCGAGGACGGACGCCCGCGTGGCGACATGATGGTGTCGGGCGACATCCTCTTCCCGTTCGATCCGGCGCTCGCCGCGGGCGGCGATCTCGCCGACGTCCTCGTGGAGCGAACCGCCCGCGGGCCGCGCATCGAGGAGGAGTACTCGCTCGACGACAGCGGCATCGTGGCCATCCGCATCAAGAACGTCGATGCGGGGTTCGAGCGGGTCTACCGCCTCGGGACGATGGGCGGCGCTTCGACGTGACCCGGGGGCGCGGGTAGAGTAATTACTCTACCATGAAGCGCTCCTTCCAGGCCTCGCTCCTCGCCGCGGCCACCGCCGCCCTCGTCGTCGTGGCCTGCGGGAGCAGCAGGGACGGCTTCGACGCCGAGGGAGCGTCCCCCGGTGCCGGCGGCGCGCCGCCCGGCTCGCTCGGTACGACCGACGCGGCCGCGCCGGGTGAGCCGAAGGGGATCGGGACGCTCTCGGGGACGGTGTTCGCGCCGGAGGGCACGGTGCCCATCTCGAACGCGCTCCTCTACCTCGCCGATGCGATGCCGGCGCCGCTCCCTTCCGGGCTCACGTGTGACAAGTGCGTGCAGCTTCCCGCGGGGACGCCGTTCACGTACTCGAAGGCCGACGGGACGTTCGTGCTCCCGGTGTTCGCGGCCGGCTCGAAGGTGCTGGTCGTGCAGAAGGGTCACTTCCGCCGCGCCCGCCCTCTCGCGGTGGCGGCGGGCGACGCTGCCATCCCGGGCGAGCTCACCCGGCTGCCAGGCGCGCCGGACGTCGCGAAGGGTGACGAGATCCCGAAGATCGGCGTGACCTACGGCGGGTTCGACAAGATCGAGAGCTCGCTCGTGAAGCTCGGAATCACGTCGTTCGATCGGTATGGCAAGGATCCGTTCAACGATCCCAAGAACCTTCCGCCGAGCGTCGGTGAGCCGTTCGACCTCCTGAACGCGCCCTCGAAGCTGGCGCTCTACAACATCGTCCTCCTGCCGTGCGCGCTCGGCGGCCTGTCGTGCGGCGCGCCCACCGATGCGCAGAAGGACAACCTGCGCGGGTTCGTCAGCGGCGGGGGCAAGCTGTACGTCACCGACTACTCGTACGAATACGTGAACCAGACGTGGCCCGGCTTCATCACCTGGAAGGACAAGAATGGTAACGATCTGACGAAGAACAGCGCGTGGGGCGCGGGGTGCCAGGACGCGGCCTACACGAGGCCGGGCACCGCCAACGATCCTGCGCTCTCCTCGTGGCTGACCGCGATCGGCGAGACGAGCTTCGACCTCGAGGACAGCTGGACGGTGATCTCGAAGGTCACTCCGCAGCCCGGCAAGGATCCGGACGGAAACCCCACGACGATCGCCCCGAAGGTGTGGATGACCTCGAACGGCACGGGCCCCTCGACGGTGAGCTTCGAGAGCCAGTGCGGCCGCGTCCTCTTCAGCACGTACCATGCAGAGGGCGACGTGGACGACGCGCTGCTGGCCCAGGAAAAGGCGCTGCTGTTCATCCTGCTGGAGGTGGGCGTGTGCGTGGCCGCCCCGGCCCCACCGAAGTGAAGGGGGATGCGTTAGTTCCGATTCGGAAGTGAGGCGGTGGCCGGCGCATCCTTGTGCATCTCGGAAGCCGGTCCAGCAGGCGGCCGTTTCCGGGACACGGAGGGGTCCAGCACGGTCCATGATCCCGTCGAGCTGGTGTTGAAGAAGACGCGATAGAGGGCAATCGTTCTCCATCTTTGAGAATCGCCCTTTTCAAACTCAGTACGCGTACTGGAATGAGCGCATGTGAGGCAGCTCGATCTGCTCGCCGTGTTCAGTGGCCCGGCCTCCTCGCGCCGTCCGAGGTCCCGGTCGGGTGAGTCGCGCCGGCTACTCGGCCCACATCTTCACGTTGTCCGCCGCTGCGAAGGAGAGGCGGTGCGCCTCGCTCCATTCCGGGTGGCGTACCACCACGTGGCCGTCCGACAGCAGCGTGTGCTTCCAGTTGCGGCGCGGGGTTCCCGGGCGCAGCAGCTTCTCCTCGACGAGGTACGGGCCGGCGTCCTTCACGAACGCCTCCAGGCCCTCGATGCGCGTGACGCGGCCCTGGCCCTGCGCCCGCTTGAAGACGATTCCCGTGTTGTACTTGCGCGCCGTGCTCGCCTCGAATCGATTCCAGCAGGAGGCTCGTGCCCATTCGCGGAAGAGATCGATATCGGACGTGTAATTCATCTGATCGACGATGTGAGCGCCGCCCGGACGACACCCGATCTCGCCGAAGACGGCCTCTCCCTTGGGGGTGAGGAACCACTCCATGTGCGTGAAGCCCGTCCCCATGTTGAGCGCCGTGAGCACGTTCCGACCCAGCTCGACCCCGCCGGCGAGCTTCGGCTGGTACATGTCGCGGACGGTGATGATGACCGGGCTCACCGTCTCCACCGAGCGCATGACGAGCGGCTTCGGGAGGTACGCCGCGACGTTCTCGTAGGCGGGCTTGCCGTCGATGCTCACGGTGTCGAACGTGAACTCCTCGCCGTCGATGTACTCCTCGCAGCTCGCCTCGCCGACCCCGCGCATGAGCGCCAGGATCCCGTCGAGCTCGCGGGCGCTCTCCACCTTGTACGTGTCGGCGCTGCCGGCTCCCGCGATCGGCTTGACGATGAGCGGGTATCCGAGCTCCTCGGCGGCGGCGCGCACCTCGCTGTCGGTACGCACCCGTCGTGAGCGCGGCACGCGCAGCCCCGCCGCCGCGACGCGCTCCTTCATCAGCTGCTTGTCACGGAACCCGCGCACCGTGTCGACCGACATGCCGGGCATTCCCCAGCGCTCGCGGAGGCGCGCGGCCAGGATGACGAGGGGCTCCCAGTTGGCGAGACAGCGATCGATGGAGCGGCCGCGGAGCCACGCGGAGACGCGATTCATCACGTCGTCCTCGTCCATGATGCGCGGCACGGCCAGGTAGTCGTGCAGGTACGGCTTCACTCGCGCCGGAAGCGCCTCGCGCGGCGTGTCGCCCACGCCGTAGACCTCGGCTCCCACCTCGGCGAGGCCGCGCGTGTACTCGATCATCTCGGGGGGATACAGCGGAGCGAGGAAGACGACGCGCATGACGGCGGGCGGTGCTTACCACACGACTGGTTCCTTCGCGCTGGTACCTCGGGAATTTGCGTTCTGGGTCTTTCGGGCAGACCACCCGGAGGGCATGCTCGACGACGATGTCCCCAACGCTCACGCCGCCCGCGTTGACCGGTCGCCACGTCGCCCTCGAGCCCCTCGCGGCCGCGCACGCCGAGCCGCTGCTTGCCGCCGCGAACGCCTCGCGCAGCACGTACGCCTTCACGATCGTGCCGAGCACGCTCGACGGGATGCGCGCGTTCATCGCCGCCGCCCACGCCGAGCAGGAGCGCGGTGACTCCCTCCCGTTCGCGGTGAAGGACGCCCGCGGCGACGTCGTCGGTACGACGCGCTACATGGCGATCGAGCACTGGAGCTGGCCGGGCGAGCCGCCGCCTCCCGTCCCCACGGGCCCCGACGTCGTCGAGATCGGCGCGACCTGGTACGCCGAACGCGTCCAGCGCACCGCCGTGAACACCGAGGCCAAGCTGCTCCTCTGCATCCATGCCTTCGAGCACTGGAAGGTCCGGAAGGTGGTGTGGAAGACCGACGAGCGGAATGCCCGGTCGCGCGCCGCCATCCTCAGGCTCGGCGCGAGGTTCGACGGGGTCCTCCGCGCCCACCGGCCCTCGAGCGACAACCTGGTGCGGAACACCGCGTTCTACTCGATGCTTGCCGCCGAGTGGCCGGCCGCGAAGGCGACCCTGCTGGACCGCCTCGCGTCGTGACCGCGCCCGGCGTGAGTTGACGTCGCCGCGCGGACTCGGCAGAAGTGCCGGGAGAGAATGCCCCGTAACGTCGTCTTCTGCGCGCCCTTCCCGATCGAGACCACCATGCGCTTCGTGCGCGCCGTCGCGCAGCTCGAGGACGTGCGCCTGCTCGGCGTCGTGACCCAGCCGCCCGAGGGCGCCGACGCGCGGCTCTACGACGACGTGGTGCGGGTCACGAACCCGCTCGATGCGCAGGACATCCTCGACGGCGTCGAGGTGCTGACGCGCCGGCACGGCAAGCCGACGCGCATCGTCGGCATCCTCGAGGCGCTCATGGTGCAGATGGCGATGGCGCGCGAGCGCTTCGGTGTGCCGGGCAGCGGCGCCCGCACCGCCGAGCTGTTCCGCGAGAAGGCCGCGATGAAGAACGCGCTCCGCAAGGCGGGCCTGCCGGTGGCGAAGCACCGGCTCCTCACCTCCGTGAGCGACGCCCACTCGTTCGCCGCCGAGGCCGGGTTCCCGATGGTGCTGAAGCCGCCGGCCGGCATGGGCGCGAAGGCGACGTTCCGCGTCACCTCCGAGGACCAGCTCGTGAAGGCGGTGCACGGGATGCGCGTGTCGCCGCAGAGCCCGGTGCTCGCGGAGGAGTTCCTGCGCGGCCGCGAGTTCTCGATGGAGACCATCACGCTGAACGGCCAGCCGCGCGTCCACTCGATCTCGCATTACCTGCCGACGTGCCTCGAGGTGCTCGAGAACCCGTGGATGCAGTGGGTGTGTCTCCTGCCGCGCGAGCTCGACGCGCCGTTCTACGAGGACGCGCGGAAGATGGGCTACGCGGCCATCCAGGCGCTCGGCCTCGACGACGGAATGACCCACATGGAGTGGTTCCAGCGCGCCGACCGCAGCCTCGCCATCGGCGAGATCGCGCAGCGCCCGCCCGGCGCGAACATCTCACGGATGACCGGCATCGCGAACGGCATCGATCCCTACCGCGCGTGGGCGCGAGCGGTGATCGACGGCGAGCTCGACGCGCCCTGGAAGCGTCAGACGGCGGTGGGCTGCGCGTTCCTCCGCGGCATGGGCCAGGGCCGGATCGTGAACGTCACCGGCGTCCACGAGGTGCACGAGGCGGTCGGCAACCTCGTCGCGGAGGCGAACCTGCCCAACGTCGGCGCGATGAAGTCCGACACCTACGAGGGTGACGGCTACGTCATCATCAAGCACGAGGACACCGAGGTCGTGAAGCGAGCGCTCAAGCTCGTCATCGAGACCGTCAAGGTCCACTACGCGAGCTGAGCTACTTCCGGACCTGCGTGAGCCACGCGTAGTCGCTCTTCAGGTCCGCGTCCGAGATGCTCGCAGCATCGAACGACGGCATGTCGTCCTTGCCGTTGCGGACGGTCTGGATGAACGCGCTCTCGGTGAGGCCGCCGGGGAGGGTCGGGTACTTGGCGCCCATGCCGGTGCCGGTCGTCCCGTGGCAGCGCGCGCAGTTGGCGGTGAACGCCGCCGACAGCGACGTGGGGAGCGTGCCGCTCGAACCACTGGAGCCGCTGCTGCCGCTCGAGCCGCTGCTGCTGCCGCTGCTGCCGCTCGAAGACGAAGAAGAAGACGACGACCCGCCCGAATCGTCGCTGCTGCACCCGCTCGTCGCCGCGAGCCCGAGGAGCCCTGCCACCGCTGCCGCCGTCCAGACCACGTGCTTCAAGATGAGACCTCCAGGAGGATCCAGGCTTTATCGAGATCGGGCCGCGAACGGCAACCTTTCGGCCGCGTCACTGACCCGTCGCGTCGGCGGGAGCATCGGGCTTGCTGGCATCGACGCCGGCCTCGGTGCTGGGCGGCGGCGCTGCGTCCTCCTCTTCACCATCCCCGTTGGGATTGGGACCGTGCGGTCCGGCCCCGGGCGCGGTCGGCGGCATGGGGGCCGCGGAGCCGGGCACGAACGCAGTGCTCGACGTCTTCGTGGAGCTCGAGGCCCCCTCGTCGTCGCTCCCGCCGCACGCCGCGAGCGTCGCCACACCCGCTGCGGTCACGAGCCAGACGGAGAGCGCAAACGCGCAGCGGAGCGTCCTCGGGTGAGCCATGACGTCGAGTTCTATCAGCTCTGACGAAAGTTGGAATGTGCACGCGTTGCGCAGAGACGTACCTCGTGTAGGCCGCGAGCGTCGGGTGCCCGACGTGGTCGGCGCGGGTCTCACGACAATGGCGGGCGCGGGGGCGGGCAGCTTGACCGGAAGAGCCTGGGCGAGGTCTCTTGTGCCGATGAGGATCTCCACGAGGTACGCCAGCCTCAAGCTCGGGGCGGTCGTCCTGGGAACGCTCGTCGCGTCGTCCAGCGCGAGCTGCAAGTCCGAGGACGACGACGCCACGTCGTCGAGCTGCGTGAGCACCCGTGAGTTCTTCACCACCGAGGTCTACGGCAAGGCCATGAAGAGCTGCGCCGGCTGCCACACGCCGGGCGGCGCCGCCGACCAGGCGGGCGCGAAGTTCAAGCTGCAGCGCGACACGTATCCCGACTTCGTGAGCGCCAACCTCGACGCCCTCCGCGATTACGTGAAGCTCGATTACGACGGAAAGCCCCTCTTCCTGCTGAAGCCGCTCGGCGAGCGCGATCACGGCGGCGGCGCGGTGCTCACCGAAGGATCGGAGGAGTACAAGATCCTCCAGAAGCTCGTCTCCGATCTCCGCACCGGCAACGAGAAGAGCTGCGATGGCAACGCGCAGCTCGGCGTCGAGTACCTCGACAGCCGCGCCACCGCACGGAAGGCCGCGATCACGCTCGCCGGCCGTTACCCGACCGACGACGAGCTCTCCTCGGCGGCGAGCGACGAGGGCCTCGAGGCGCTCGTCGTCAAGCTGACCCACGAGGAGCTCTTCTACGATCGGCTCCGCGAGATCTGGAACGACGCGCTCCTCACGGAACGCGGGCTCGACGCGGGCGTCGGCAACACGTTCGACAACGCGCCGATCCTCTACGACGACAAGTGGCCGGGATACACCGGCGAGAACCGGCAGTGGACGACCGCCTCGGTCACCCAGGAGCCGATGCGCTACGTGGACTACGTGGTGCGGAACGATCTTCCGTTCTCGGATATCGTCGCGGGCAATTACCTCGTCGCCAATCCGTACACGGCGAAGCTCTACGGCGTGCCGCACGACAAGCCGCTGGCGCCGGAGAGCTTCCTCGAATGGAAGCGCATCGACTTTGCCCCGGTGCAGAACTCGACGAGCAACGAGGGGGTCGTGAAGACCACCGCGGTGCCGGTCGCGGGCGTGCTCACCACGCCGGCGTTCCTGAACCGCTGGGAGACGACGCGGACCAACCGTGGCCGCAAGCGCGCGCGGATCGTGTTCAAGAACTTCCTCGCGACCGACATCCTCAAGTTCGCGAACCGTCCCGTCGACTCGACCGCCCTCACCTCGGTGCAGAACCCGACGCAGAACTCCGCGCAGTGCAACGTGTGTCACCGCGTGCTCGATCCCGTCGCGGGCGCCTTCCGCGGCTTCGACGAGAACAACATCACCCGCTTCGATCCCGCCGACCCGTGGCACGACGACATGGTGCCCCCCGGGATCAACGGGGCGACGATGCCGCCGCAGGACTACAGCGCAGGGCTCATGTGGCTCGGCGCGCAGATCCCGCGTGACCCGCGCTTCGCGGTGGCGGTCGCGCAGGTCATGTACCACGGCATCGTCGGTGACGAGCCGCTCACGTTCCCGCAGGATCAGAGCGCGCCCGACTTCCGCGAGCGGGTCCGCAGCTACAGCATCCAGAGCGACTGGTTCGTGCAGATCGCGAAGGAGTTCACCGAGAACAAGTTCGACCTCCGCCGGCTCGTCGCCGCCATCGTCAAGAGCGCGTACTTCCGCGCGCAGTCCGGCGACACGAACCAGGACGCGCTCCACGACGGGCTCGGCCAGGGGCGCCTGCTCACCCCGGAGATGCTCGGGCGCAAGCTGCGCGCGACGACGGGCCAGTACTTCTTCAACAACGAGCTCGCCAGCAAGAACGAGCAGCGGGCGCGCGACGGCTACCTCCGCAACGACTTCGTCGAGGACCGGGACTGGCGCCTCGTCTACGGCGGCATCGACTCGGGCGACGTCACGAAGCGCACCGACTCGATGAGCCCGATCATGCTGGCCACCGCGCAGTACACCGGCGCGATGGTGGCGTGCCGCGCGACCGCCTTCGACTTCACGAAGCCCGCCGATCAGCGCCGGTTCTTCCGGAAGGTCGATCTCACGACGACGCCGTTCACCATCCGCACCAAGGACGCGCCCACGCAGGTGCCCGTCGACGGCGCGGAAGGGAAGATCCGCGAGACGATCGCCGCGCTCTACTTCCGCCTGCTCGGCGAGACGCTGGACGCCAATTCCGAGGAGGTCGGCAAGGTCTACGGCCTCTTCGTCGACACCTGGAAGGACCTCGAGAACACCGACTTCGCGAAGCCGGGCTCGAACCAGGGACTGTCCAATTACCGCTGCGCCGCGACCATCGACTACGACGCGCCGGTCACGTTCGCTCCGAACGAGCAGGGCAACCTGCAGGCGCAGTATGTCCAGCTGCGGGCGCGTCCCGACAAGGCGCCGTACGAGCCGGGGATGAAGCTCGATCGTGACGAGAGCTTCACCATCCGTTCCTGGCAGGCGGTCATGACCTACCTGCTCACCGACTACCGCTTCACGCACGAGTGAGAGGAAGCACCATGAATCGTCGCGATCTGCTCAAGCTCGGTGGCCTCACCGGAATCTCGCTCATGCTGCCGTGGGCCGGCTCCTCCCAGGCGCGCGCCGACCAGACCACGTGGGGCGGCCCCTACTTCCTCCAGATGCACGCCGGCGGCGGCTGGGACCCGACCATCTTCTGCGACGGCAAGCTGACCGCGGCGGGGCCGAATCCCGTCTACGAGAACCGGCTCGTGACCGCGGTCCAGGAGGTGAACGGAATCCCGGTTCCCGCCGCGAGCACCGACGGCAAGTTCTATCTCCGCAGCCAGGGCCTGCCCGTCGAGGACCCGCTCCACTTCTTCCAGAATGCCGGTCGCGATTTTCTCGTGTTCAACGGGGTCGACACGCAGACCAACAACCACGAGACCGGCGTGCAGTGCCTCGCGTGCGGTCACAACGACATCGAGCTCCCGGCGCTCGCCGCGCTCTTCGCCGGAATGGTGGCGAAGGACCGTGACGTGCCGATGGCGTTCCTCGCGGGCGGTCAATACAACCGCACCGGGGACGTCGTCGGCGTCTCCCGCTTTCCCGGCGACAAGGTCGGCCTCCTCGCCGATCCCTTCCGCGCCAATCCCAACGACGAAAAGCCGCTCCTCTCCGACGTGGCGACGCAGCGCATCCTGCAGCTGCGCGGCGAACGCATGGACCGGCTCCAGGCGAAGGCCACGCTACCCCGCGAGAAGCGGACGCTGAATGCGGTCCGCGACGCGATGCGCTCGGGCGGTGCGGTCAACCTGCTGAAGACCGTGGCGGGGGCGCCGGCGCCCGGCATCGAGACCTTCACGAACGATCTCTCGGAGGCGACGCGGCCGTACCTGACTGCCACGAACGGCGGCGGTCGGGCCCGCTTCCTGGATCTCGGCGCTCCGCTCGAGACCGTCCTCCGCTGCTTCCAGGCGGGCGTCTCGGCCTCGGCCACCTTCGAGCAGGGCGGCTTCGACACCCACGGCAACCACGACGTCAACCAGCAGGACGCGATGGGTAACTTCGTGGCGCGCCTCCGCTACGTGATGCTCCGCGCCGCGCAGCTCGGGATCAAGGACAAGCTCTACGTCCTCGTCACCTCCGACTTCGGCCGCACACCCAAGTACAACACCGGCAATGGCAAGGATCACTGGAACGTGACGTCCACGCTGGTGTTCGGCCCCGGCATCCGTGGCGGCCGCGCCATCGGCAAGTCGGACGACGGACAGAAGTCGCTGCGCGTTGCCTCGGGCAACGTCTCGCAGGTGCTGCCCGACACCGATCCCGGCGGCGAGCGCATCCACGCCTCGCACATCCATCGCGAGCTGCGCCGCGTGCTCGGCGTCGACAAGGCGGACTTCATCAACCAGTTCCCGCTGCCCGCCGGCACGTCCCTCCCGCTGCTCGGCTGAGCGTCAGCTCGGCGGCAGGAGATCGTGGAGGCGCAGGATCTCGAGGTCCTCGCGGATCTCGGCGGCGCTCTCGTAGTGGGCGCCGAGGTCGAGGCGCACGTAGCGCTTGCTGGCGCGCGGCGCGCCGAAGATCGTCGGACAGAGCGAGTGGGATCCCTCGTGGAAGAACCCGCGCTCGTCGCGGTCGTGGCCGTGGATGACGACGCGGAGGTCGAGGCCCGAATGCCACGAGACGCTCGCCAGCATGGGGATCGTCACGTGATCCGGCTGGCCGTAGCTCGTGAGCAGCGCCTGCATCATCGTGGCCTGCTCGTCGGTCATGTCGGAGATCTCGAGCGGGACGTCCTCGAGGTCGGCGAGCCGCTCGAACGTCGCGTCCGGGCAGCCGTGGGTGAGGAGCACGCCGCACGGCGCCGCGACCGCGAGCAGCGCGCGCCGGAAGAGGCCGCGTAGCCGCTCCACCTGCGCCGCGCCGAGGCCGGACTCGAGCTCCGTCACCTCGTCGGTGAAGAACTTCTGCGTGTGCGGGCCGCCGACGTGCCCGTGGTCGTGATTGCCGAGCACGAAGTGCACGTGGCCGGGCGCGCGCTCCTCGAGGGCGAGGATGCGGTCGACGATGGCCATCGAGCCGTCCTCGTAATCGTAGAGCGCGGGCGAGGTGCGCCGCGCCACCGGGTCGGGCGCATGGACGACGTCGCCGAGGATGACCCAGTGCGTCTCCGGCTCGACGACGCGCGACGCCTCGAAGAGCGCCTCGAGGCGCGCGAAGTCCTCGAGGTTGCCGTGCACGTCGGTGCTGACGAGAAGGACTCCCCGCGCCGGCAGCACGCGATGACGCTTCATGCCCCGAGCGTAGCGCCGGCCTCAGCCGGGAACGAGCAAACCCGGCGGCCCGGAGCGGCCCGGCGCGACCATGCGGTAGACCTGCTCGTACGCCGCGACCCGGTTCTCCCAGCCGAAGCGACCGCGCATGCCGTTCGCCTGGATGCGGCGCCACTGCACGCGGTCCTTGCCGTTCCCCGTGCCCCAGACGCGCAGCGCCGCATCGAGGGCGAAGGTGAGGCCGCTCTCGTCGAAGTGCTCGAAGTAGAAGCCGTTGCCCGAGCCGCGCGCGGGGTCGAACATGGTCACGGTGTCGGCGAGGCCGCCCGTGCGGTGCACGATCGGCACCGTGCCGTAACGCAGGCTGTACATCTGGTTCAGGCCGCACGGCTCGTAGCGCGAAGGCATGAGGAACATGTCCGAGCCGGCCTCGATGAGGTGCGCCATCGGCTCGCTGAACTGGCTGAGGTAGGCGACCTGCCTCGGGAACCGGCGCGCGAGCGACGCGAAGAACGCCGTGTACCTGTGCTCACCGGTGCCGAGCACGACGAGCTGGGCGTTGCGCCGCGCGAGGATCCGCGGGAGCACGCTCTCGCAGAGGTCGAAGCCCTTCTGCCACGCGAGACGGGAGACGATGCCTAGGACCGGCACCTCCGGGTCGTACGGGAGCCCGGCGGCCTGGAGGAGCGCCTGCTTGTTGTGCTCCTTGCCCTCGAGCTGATCGAGCGAGAAGCGAAAGGGGATGAGCGCGTCCTTCTCGGGGCTCCACTCGCTCTCGTCGATGCCGTTGAGGATGCCGAAGAGCACGTTCTCGCGGTCGCGCAGGAACGGGTCGAGACCGACGCCGTGCTCGGCGGTCTGGACCTCGCGTGCATACGTCGGGCTCACCGTGGTGATGGCGTTCGCGTAGAGGATCCCGTGGAGGAGGAAGTTGAGGCGTCCCTCCTGGAGCTGATCCTGGTGCAGGTGCTGGACCGCGGGGCCGAGCCCCACCTCGGCGACGACCTTCGCGTCGAACGCGCCCTGGTGTCCGATGTTGTGGATCGTCAGCACGGTGCGCGTCTGCGCGAAGAGCTTGTCCCACGCGAAGAGCGTCCGCAGGAGGAGCGGGACGAGCGCGGTCTGCCAGTCGTTCACGTGGATCACGTCGGGGCGGAAGCCGAGCCGCTGGCAGATGATGAGCGACGCCCAGCTGAGGACCGCGAAGCGCAGGTGCTCGTCCGCGTCCTCGGTGTAGATGCCCTGGCGACCGTAGAGGCCGGCGCAGCGCACGAGGTAGACCGGGACCGTGGTGCCGGGGAGCTGCGTCACGTGCACCGAGAACACGATCCGGTGCGGGCCGAGGTCGAGCGCCGCCTCGCGGATGACCACCTCCGCGTCGTCCACGCCCTTGATCCGCGCGTACATGGGCATCACGATGCGCACGTCGTGGCCGCGCTCCTTCACCGACAGCGCGCGCGGAAGGGCCGCCGACACGTCGCCGAGCCCCCCGGTCTTGGCAAACGGCGCCACCTCGGAGGCCACGAAGAGGACGTTCACGCGCGCCTCTATACCAAAGCTCGTGTGACAATCGAGCCCCATAGCGCTCGCCCGGACCGAGCGACGCTGCTAGGTTGCGCCCGCCACCGTGGACGTCATCCTCGTCGAGCCGTGTTTCCCCGCCAATCAACGTGAATTCGCCCGCGCGCTGCACGCGGTGGGGGCACGCGTCATCGGCATCGGCGAGCGAGACAAGTCGTCGCTCGACGACGGCCTCCGGCACTGGCTGACCCACTACGAGCAGATCGGCAACGTCACCGACGTCGGCCAGCTCGCGCGCGCCGTGGAGCACGTCCAGCGGCTACCGACCGTGAACGTCCAGCGCCTCGAGACCACGATCGAGTCGCACGTGATGGCGGCCGCCAAGGTGCGCGCCCACCTCGGGATCCCCGGGACCACCGAGCGCACCGCCTTCCTGTGCCGCGACAAGCCGGCGATGAAGGACGCGCTCCGCAACGCGGGCGTCCCGTGCGCGGCGTCGATCGGCAGCTCCGACCGCGCGGAGATCCGCGCCTTCGCGGAGGAGGTCGGCTTTCCCCTCGTCGTGAAGCCGCGCGACGCGGCCGGCGCCTCGGGCACGTACCGCTGCGACAGCCTGCGGGATCTCGAGCAGGCGCTCGTCAGCTGCGGCGTCGAGCAGGGCAAGAGCGTCGCCGTCGAGGAGTTCATCGAGGGCCACGAGGGCTTCTATGACACCCTGAGCATCGGCGGCCGCGTCGCTCACGACTTCGTCTCGCACTACTATCCGAATGTCCTCGACGCGATGCGCACGCGGTGGATCTCCCCGCAGTTCATCGCCACGAACCGGCTCGACGCGGTCGACGCGTACGCCGAGGTGAAGGCGATGGGCCAGAAGGTCATCGAGACCCTCGGCATCGGCACCTCGGCCACGCACATGGAGTGGTTCTATGGACCGAAGGGCCTGAAATTCAGCGAGATCGGCTGTCGTCCGCCGGGCGTGCGCGCCTGGGACCTCTATGCCGCGGGCAACGAGATCGACATCTACCGCGAGTGGGCAATGGCGATCGTGCACGGCACGACGGGCCAGAAGCTCACGCGCCGCTACGCCGCGGGAATCATCGCGCTGCGTCCCGAGTGCGACGGGCACATCCGCGGCTACGACGGCTCCGAGGAGGTGTGGCGCCGCTTCGGCGACTTCATCATCGACAGCCATCTCCCCGCGCCGGGCACGCCCACCCAGCCCATCTCCGCCGGCTACATGGCGAACGCGTGGCTTCGCATGAAGCACCACGACTACGACACGCTGCGCGGCATGATGGACTTCGTGGGTCAGACCCTGAAGGTCCGGGCCTCGTGATCCGCGGCGATCTCCCGGCGGTTGTCCTGCTCGGCGCGCAGCGGTACGAGCCGACCCTCGGCGACGCGATCGACGAGCTCGGCATCCAGGGCAAGGTCGCGACCATCACCGCCGGCTGGCAGGAGCGCGAGGACGACGACGAGGATCTGCGCGAGCACCTGAAGGGCCGCGCCGTGAACCTCGCCCTGCATGCGCGCGGCGAGGAGGTGTTCCGGAACGACCCGGAGCTCGCCGCGGCGCACCGCGACCGCCAGACCATCCTGCGCCATCGCCAGGACTTCTACCGGGTGCGCCTCGAGCACGCGCTCGATGCCCAGCGTGTCATCGACCAGCGCGCCGCGCCGTTCGACATCCTCGAGGACGAGGCGCGCAGCTCGATCGACGCCATCCGCAACATCGACGCGCTCCACCTGGAGCGCTGCGCGATGGACCGTCGCGACTTCGACGCGCGCTTCCGCCCCGATCGCCCCGAGCTCGCGCGTCACCGGGCCGAGCTCGCCGCGATCGTCGCCGACTGCGACGCGATCGCGATCGCGGGCGGCCACGTCGCCTCGCTGCTGAACCGCCTCCGCCTGTTCGGGTTCGAGGAGCTCGCGCGCGGCAAGACCATCTTCGCCTGGTGCGCGGGCGCGATGGCGATAAGCGAGCGGGTGGTCCTCTTCCACGACGCGCCGCCGCAGGGCCCCGGCTCGGCCGAGGTCATGGATGCGGGCCTCGGGTTCGTGGGCGACGTCGTCGTCCTCCCCCAGCCCGAGTTCCGCCTCCGTCTCGGTGACCGCCAGAAGCTCAAGGTGCTCGCGCGGCGCTTCGCTCCCGCGATGTGCCTCGTCATGCCGGCGCGCTCGCGCGTCACGTGGCTGCGCACCGGTCCCACCGACCTCGTCGGCGCGTTCGCGATCCGCGCGGACGGCACCCATTCCCTCGAGTCGCCGCCCCCGAGCGGCGCGATGAAGGCGGCGGCGCATCTCGCGTACATGCCGCCGCGCACCCCATGACCAGCTCGCCGCTCTCCATCCACAAGCTCGTGAAGGCCTCGCCCGACGGCGCGAAGGTCGACGCCTTTCTGCAGCGCGAGGGCCGCTCGTTCCCGCTCGTCGAGGGGCCGCACGCGACGTTCGTCTGGCGCGGCGACGCCGAGGCGGTGACGCTCCGTCACTGGATCTTCGGGCTCGAGTCGGACAGCTCGCTGAAGCGAGTGCCCAATACCGATCTCTGGTATCTGGTGCTCGACATCCCGTCGAAGTCGCGGGTCGAATACAAGTTCGAGATCCATCACCGCGGTGGCGGCAGCCAGTGGATCGAGGATCCGCTGAATCCCAATCGCGCCCGCGACCCGTTCGGCGCCAACTCGGTCTGCCAGGGCGAGGGCTACGAGGTCCCCGACTGGGTGAATCCCGACCCCGAAGCGCGGCCCGGATTGCTCGAGCCGTTCTCGTTCAACTCGCGCACCTTCGGCGGCATGCGACACGGCATGATCTACCTGCCGGCCCGCTTCCGCAAGACGCGCCAGTATCCGCTGCTCGTCGTCCACGATGGCAGCGACTACGTGAACTTCGCGAGCATGAAGACCGTGCTCGACAACCTGATCCATCGCCTCGAGATCCCGGATCTGGTGGTGGCGTTCACCGACTCTCCGGATCGCCTCCGCGAGTATGCCAACGACGAGAACCACGCGCGGTTCCTCACCGAGGAGCTGCTCGCGGATCTCACGAGCCGTCTGCCCATCATCGATCGTCCGCAGGCACGCTGCCTGATGGGCGCGAGCTTCGGAGCGGTCGCCGCCTTCTCGACGGCGGTACGCTACCCGGGCGTGTGGGGCCGGCTCCTGCTGCAGTCCGGCTCGTTCGCCTTCACCGACATCGGCACCCGCAACCGCCGCGGACCGCTCTTCGACCGCGTCGTCGAGTTCGTGAACCAGGTGCGTGACGAGCCGAGCGCCGTCAGCGAGCGCATCTTCATGAGCTGCGGCGTGTACGAGTCGCTCATCTACGAGAATCGCTCGCTCGTTCCGCTCCTCGACTCCACCGGAATGCAGGTGAAGTTCGTCGAGGCGCGCGACGGTCACAACTGGGAAAACTGGCGCGATCGGCTGCGTGAGGGGCTCTCGTGGCTCTTCCCGGGGCCCCTCATGTTCGTCTACGAGTAGCAAAGGCCCGCCATGGCAGAAGTCGTCAGGAACATCGGTCTCTCGCTCGGCGCAGACATCTGCTGGCCGCTCTGCTTCGAAGCGCTCATGAAGAAGCTGGACCTGCGCATCCCCGCCGAGGACGGCTCGGGCGACGTGATCCGCTTCGAGGTCGAGCGGGTGTTCATCGAGCCCTTCGATCTGCGCCAGGGCTGCAAGTACGACGTCGTCGTGGACCGGCTCACGCACTGGTACAACACGAGCCGCGAGTGGATAAAGAAGTCCATTCTCATGGACGGGCTCTACGTGTTCAACAACCCGTGGAGCGTGCAGGCCAACGAGAAGCACACGTCGTACTGCGCGATGATGGCGCTCGGAATGCCGATTCCGGATACCTGGATGATCCCGCCGAAGAGCTACGAGCCTTCGCCGGATCTCAAGCCAACGCTCTCGCGCTACGCGAAGCTCTTCGATGTCCGCAAGATCGGCGACCGCATCGGCTGGCCGATGTTCATGAAGCCGTACGACGGCGGCGGCTGGCGCGCGGTGACCAAGGTGGACGACGCGGCGCAGGTCTACAAGGCCTACGACGAGAGCGGCAAGGCGGTCATGCACCTCCAGGCGGCGGTGACCGGCTTCGACCGGTTCGTCCGCTGCATCGGCTTCGGCGCGCAGACCCACTGCGTGCTCTACGACCCGGACGCGCCGCTCCACGACCGTTACACGATGAAGCGCGACTTCATCTCGGCCGCGGAAGAGGAGCATCTCCGCAAGATCACGCTGACCATCAACGCCTTCTTCGGGTGGGAGTTCAACTCGTGCGAGTCGCTCCGCAAGGACGGCACCTGGTACCCCATCGACTACGCGAACCCGTGCCCGGACTCGCAGGTCACCTCGCTCCACTGGCACTTTCCGTGGATGGTGAAGGCGTACGTGCGGTGGTCCGTCTTCTGCGCCGCGACGAAGCGCAAGATGCGGATGAACCAGGACTGGTCTCGCTTCTACGAGGTCGCGAAGCTCGATCTGTCGTTCGAGGAGAAGCTCGATCGCTACGCAGCGATCGCCGACGCGCAGTTCGAGACCGCGAAGTTCGAGGAATTCTGCGCCAAGCACCTGGCGCAGCTCGACGCCGTCGCGAACGAGTTCTTCGCGAGCAGCGAGGCGAAGGACGCAGTCCGGCAGAAGGTCGCGGCGCTCTTCCCGCCGCACGAGATCGAGCGCTTCACGGAGCTCTTCTGGGGCCGCATCCAGGACTGGCGCGCCTCGGGCGCCCCCTGATCACTCGGGCGCGACGGGCGTGCTCACGCAGCGGCCCTTCGCGCGGAACGAGGTGACGAGGCGGCGCGTCAGCTCGGCGGTGAACGCGTCGAGGTCGGCGGCCGTCGCGTCGCGGCTGTCGTAGGCGCCCGGGAACGTGCCGCGCAGGGGAGCGAGGCTCACCGCTGCGAGCTCCTCGCGGGTGACCTGCCCGTTCCGGTCGGCGTCGGCGGCCGCGATCGGGTCGAAGCGAAGCACCCCGGCCGCCGGATCCAGGTGATCGGCGAACAGGACGCTGCTCGACAGCACCACGTCCGCCGTGTCCTTGCCGCCCGGGGTGACGAGGAGCCCGGGCCGCGTCGCGCCGTCCACCTCGCCCGCGCAGTCGGCGTAGCGCGTGTCGGTCGCGAAGCTCCACACGAGGGCCTTCGAGTCCGCGCCGCGCGTGGCGACCGCGTCGAGCGTGAGGGCGATGCCGCCTTTCACCATCGCATCGACGTCACCCGCCGTGACCGCGCCGAGCGGGTCCGGGCCTGCGCCGTCGACCAGCGCCGCGGGTCCGATGCGGAGGGTGACGTTCTCCCACGGCCGGGCCGTCCGCACCCCGGCGAACAGCAGCGTCTGTGGCCCGCTCGCCGCCGCGTCGAACACGAGCGGCGAAGCGCTCGCCGCCACGAAGCCATCGACGCTCGCGACGGAGAGCTCGGTGAGGGACACCCGGAGGTGGCTCACCTTCACGTTCCACCCGTCGGCAGTCGCGAACCCGCCGTTCGAGCCGGGAGACGTCGCCGTGATCTCGAGCGACCCGTGCTCTTGATGGCTGGGTTCCGCGCAGGCGACGAGCGCCGCGCCGAGGAAGGGCAGGAGGCGAAGGTTCATGGCCTAGAAGCTCGTGGTGATGGTGGCGAGCACCGTGCGTCCGTTCTGGACGAGGGTTCGCTGACGGAACTCGCCGCTCGGCACGACGGAGTACTTGAAGTCGCCGAGGTTGTACGCGCCGATGGCGTACCGCGTGCTCATGCGCTCGATCTCGCCGGACAGGACGAGGTCCCAGATGACCGCCGGGTCGGTGGTGCGCTGCGGAGCGTCGGTGACGAGCTCGTTGCGGTCGGGCCGCGGGCCCTCGATCGACACGCGCGTCATTGCCATGATGGTGCGGCCGATGATCGGGACCGCTCCCTTGAAGGAGGCGAGGTGCTCGATCGAGTTGGGGACGTCGCGCAGCGTCACGTCATTGATGTACCGCGCCTTCGAGTACGAATACGTGGCGCTCATCATCCAGCCCTGGCGCCACTCGCGGCGCACCTCCGCCTCGGCCCCGAGCACGAGGACCTCGGCGGGCGAGTTGCTGTACTGCACGATGCCGCTGTTCGGCGCGGTCTCGTTGAGGCGAACGAGGTCCTGCACGAGGTTCGTGTAGCCGGCGACGAGCCCGGTGACCGTCTGGGAGAAACGGTGCGAGTACTCGATCTCGGCCGAGTAGATCTGCTCGGGCTTGAGGGACGCCGGCGGCAGCTGGAAGAGCGCCGTGTAGTGCAGCTCGTAGACGCTCGGCGCGCGGAAGGCCTTCGCCCCCATCACCTTGATGTTGCCGCCGTCGTACGGCTTGAAGATCACCGCGAGCCGCGGGTTGAGCGCCGCGGCGACATCGAACTCCGGCAGGTTCGAGTAGTAGTCGAGCCGGGCGCCGGCCACGAGCTTGAGCCGCGGCGTTGCCGTGACGTCCGCATTCACGTAGCCGGCTCCGACGGTGAACGGATCGTTCCGGCCCGCGCCGCCCGCATCGTCGAGAAGGTAGGCGCCGGCCTCGCTCTCGCCGACCTGGTGGGTCTGGAAGTGGCGGATCAGCTCGCCGCCGACGGTGAGGCGGAGCGCGTTCGACGGAGTGAAGACGAAGCGCTGCTCGAGCCCGCCCCACCGACCACGGTACGAGTCATGCGAGGTGCCGCCGCTGGCGGGCGCGTACGGCGAGGTGCCGTCGAAGTCGTACATGTTCACGTGCGCGCGCGTGAGCGACTGGATGCTCTGCGTGAGCTGCGGCTCGAAGCGGCCCTCGACCATCCCTCGCGTGTCGGCGAAGCGGGCGCTGCGGTCGCCGAAGATCGTGTCGTACTCGCCGGTCGGCAGGTACTTCTTCCGCGAGTTCAAGAACCACTGCAGCGTGAACGCCTTGTACCAGAGCCGGCCGGTCACCATCCCGCCGTGCTGGCGGTCGGCGTCGCGCGCGTTGCCGTCGGTGGGGCGGCCGTTCGCGCCGAGCGGCGCGTTGGGGTCGCGCGGGTCGGACTGGTACTCGGGGAAGAAGAAGTCCCGCCCGGCGCCCTGCTGGCCGCTCACCGTCGCCCAGAACCCCGCGTCGGGCGAGAAGCGAACGTTGGCCGTCGCGCGCGCCTTCGTGATGCCGTACTCGAAGGTGCCGAGCGAGGCCTCCCCGTGCGTCGGCTGGTTGTGCGAACGCGTCACGAGGTTGATGACGCCGAAGAACGCGCTCGATCCGTACAGCACCGATCCGGGGCCGCGCACCACCTCGATGCGCTCGATGTCGTCGATGTCCACGCGTGCGTCGGTGCCGACGTAGGACGACCAGATGTAGTTGTCGTTCATCGGCTGCCCGTCGAGGAGGACGAGCACCCGGTTGCCGTAGTCGCCGGGACGCGAGAACCCGCGGAAGCCGGCGGTCGTGTAGCTGCGGTCGTCCGACAGGTAGATGCCGCGGATCCCGCGGAGCGCCTCGCCGAGCGTGGGGTAGCCCATGGCGCGCAGCTCCTGGATCGAGATGATCGAGACCGACGCCGGCGCGTCCTCGACCGACTCCGTGACGCGCGAGGCCGCGCTGACCTCCTCGACGAACGCGAGCTGCGCCTCGATCTTGGTCTCCTTGCGGGAGACGTCGACGACCTGGGAGACCGAGCGATAGCCCTGCTGCGAGACGACGACCGTGTGCTTGCCGACCGGCACGTTGAGGACGGTGGGCGTGAAGCCGACCGCGTGACCGTCGACGGTGACGAGCGCGTCGCGGATGTCGGCGCTGACGACGACCGCCCCCGTCTGCGAGGAGAGACGCCCGCGCACCATGGTGATCTGGTTGGCGGGGATGTCGGTCGTGACCTCGCCCGTCTGGAAGCCCTCCTTCGAGAAGAAGAACGTGTGGCGTCCCGGCGGCACCGGGGCCGAGCAGGGAACCGTGCACACGACCGGCGTGGTGTCGTCGTCGACGCGCACGACCGCGCCGGGCTCGCCCTCGAGCCGCGCCGTGCCGAGGATCTGCTTCAGCCTCAGGGTGACGGTCTGCTCGGCTCCCGCCTTCAGCACGAGCGGCTCGGACTCGGCCGGCTCGTAGCCCTGCTTCTCGACGATCACGCGGCGGCGTCCGTCGGGCAGACCGAGCGTGCGCGGGGTCGTGCCGCGGGGGCCGAGGTCCCGGCGGTCGAGGTAGACGGTGGCGCCGGGCGGGTCCGTCTCGACCTTGAGGATCGCGACTGCCGGGCTGATACGCTGCAGGGCGTCCTCCACGCGCCGCTTCAGCTGGGGGCTCGTCTCGCCTTCGAGCGCGAGCACGTAGTAGCGGTACGCGTCCGGCGAGCGCCCGAGCTGCTCGTAGGTGCGGGCGATGTTGAAGAGGACGTTCTTGTTGGGGACGAGCCGGTTCGACGAGAGGAAGTGCTCGAGCGCTCCCTTGAAATCCTTGACCTCGTAGCGCTCGGCGCCGAGCTGGAACTGGAGATCCGCCTCGTCGGCGAGGTCGTCGGCACGCGCCGGGACGGCGCAGAGCATCGTGCCCAGGGCGACCGCCATGGACAACAGGAAGAGCCGGTGCGTGAGCCTCATCGAGACCTCGGGACAGCGCGTGTGATGTGAATGCGACGTTAACAGGGCGTCTGCGGGGCCGACAAACTCTTCCATCGGACCGCCCGCGTCCTACCAGGAATGTTCTTCCCCCGGCGGAGAGCGTGGATTTTCGCGCGAAGTGCGCGAGAATGTTCGCCTCGAGAGGGAAGCGCCATGCTCCACACGCCGTTCGATACCTCGGATGCGGATGTCACCGGTGAGATCCCGGGAGCGGTCGATCGGACGGCGGTGGACCTCGCGCCACTCTCGCCCGACGTGACGAGCGAGATCTCGGCGCTCGACATCCTCGAGGTGACGGCGCTCGCCGGGGCGAGCGCATCGGTCACGACGGACGTGACGGGCTCGCCGGTACCGACGGAGATCGCGCGCGTGCCGGCGGCGACGACGCGCACGCCGACGATGAGCTCCACGGCGCTGCGGGCCGCGCAGCCTTCCTCGCTCGCGCCGCTGTCGCTCGACGTGATGGCGCCGCGCGTGCCCGGCGCCGCTCACCACACGCGGGACGCGGGCGCAGCGTGGCTACCGACGTCGTCGGCGATGATCGACTTCACCGCGGCGGCAGGCCTTCCTCGCACGCGCTCACGCGTGATCGCGTACGTGTCGGCGGTCGCCGCCGCATGCCTCGTCGCCGGAACCGTGGGCGCGGTGCTCGGGTACGCCGGATCGCGCACGGCGACCGCCAGCGCCCCGAGCAGCCCCACGGTGTTCCAGGCGCCGCGCCTCCCGACCGTGCTCGAGGCCACCGAGGAGGTCACGCAGGGTCCCGGCAGCGCGCTCCAGAAGAGCGCGCCGGAGGCCGGCGAGCCGCCGACCAGTCACGCGGCGTCGGGCGGAGCGCACGCCGCCCCGGCCCATCCCGCCACGGGCATCTTGCGCGTCCCGAGCGGGACCACCGGCGCCCTCGTCGACGGCGCGCCGCAGCGCGTGGAGGGGTCTTCTCTCGTCGTCGCGTGCGGCCATCGCCGCGTGAAGCTGCCGGGCCGCTCGGTCCGGAACGTCGACGTTCCGTGCGGCGGCACCGGCACCTTCTGAGCGCTCAGCTGCCGCTGCCGCCCGTCTCCTTGGGCCCGCCATGCGTTCCCTGGGTCGGCTTGCCGGTCTCGTCGGCGCCGCGCAGCTGACCATCCTCGAGCGGGGTCGTGAGCGGCTGGCCGCCGTGCTCGGCGAGGCGCTCGCGCCTCATCTTCGACTCGCCCTCGCCCTCGGGCGCGACCTGCGTCTCCGTCTTCTCGTCGTTCGGTGCAGTCATCTTCACATCTCCTCTGACCGTCCGGGAATGCACGTTCCCGGCCAGGTGGAGATGCGACACTGCCTCGCGCGCGAGCCTCGCTTGACCTTCGATCTGCGGCGGCGACGCGCCCCGCAGGTCCAGCGCCGCACCCGACGTGACGAGGGCGCCACGCTGCGTTGCGATCACGCGCGCACGGTCGTGGCGCGTCACGTGACCGCGGGTCCACACGGCACGCAGCGCCGCGCGGAAGACGTCACCCGTGGCGAGGCACGCGCACTGCAATAGCGGCCGCAAACGGACCCCTCGGGCGTTCACTCCGGAGCTGCACGAACGATGAAGGACGACAAGGATTCAGCCGCCCGCGCGGGACGCGGCTTCACGATCGAGGATCTGCTCTCGTTCCAGGTCCTCGCCGATCTCGACGTGTCGCCGGACGGACGGACCGTCGTGTACGCGGTGACCGGGACCGACGTCGCCGCCGACGCGACGTTCACGAACCTCTGGCGTGTTCCCGCGGACGGCGGCAGCCCCCAGCAGCTCACCTTCGGAACGTCGGTGAACGACAGCCCGCGGATCTCGCCGGACGGCTCGCAGCTGGCGTTCCTCTCCAACCGCGGCGGGTCGATCCAGCTCCACGTGATGCCGCTCGGCGGCGGCGAGGCCCGGCCCGTCACCGATCTGCCGAGCGGCGCGGGTGCCGCGACGTGGTCGCCCGACGGGTCGCGTCTGGCGTTCGCGATCGCGGTGCCCGACGGCAGCCCGGAGGACGGCCCGCGCGCCGTCCGGCGGAGCTCGTACAAGGCGGACGGCGTGGGCTTCATCGCAAACCGCCCGTCGCAGGTGTTCGTGGTTTCGGCCGCGGGAGGCGATGCCCGTCAGCTGACGAAAGGCGACGGCAGCTGCTTCGAGCCGCAGTGGTCCCCGGACGGACGGCGCCTCGTGCTCTCCCGCCAGCGGACCGGCCGCGCCGACTCGCACCGCAGCGACGTCTGGACGATCGACGTCGACACCGGCGAGGAGCGCCAGCTCACGACGCGATCGGTGCACAGCGTGTCCCCCACGTTCTCTCCGGACGGCAGCCGCATCGCGTACTACGGCGGCGAGGAGGACGGCGACCCCCGTCGTTCGGTGTGGGTCGTTTCGAGCGATGGCGGCGACGAACGGAGCGTCACCTCGGTCGAGCTCGAGATCGCGGCATTCCCGCTGGCGATCACCAAGCCGCCGGCCTTCAGCAAGGACGGCGCCGAGGTCGCGGTGGTCACGACGTCACGCATGCGTTCGGGCGTCTCGATGATCCGGCTCGACGATGGCCGTGCGCGCGTCGTGCTCGGCGGCTCGCGCCAGATCAGCATGGCCGCGACCTCGCACTCCGGCGATCGCATCGCCTTCGTCTGGAGCGAGCTGCACGTCTGCGGCAAGCTCGGCGCCGCACGCTGGGACGGGTCGGGCGAGCAGCTCCTCGTCGACGTCAATGCGGCGTGGGGCGAAGGTCGCGCGTGGCCCAAGGCGGAGCTGCGCGAGGTCCCGGGCACCGAGGGGCGGCGCAACGAGTGTCTTCTCCTCCTTCCGGAAGGGAAGGGTCCGTTCCCGCTGCTCGTCGACGTGCACGGCGGGCCCCATTCGTACGTGGAGCTCGGCTACCCGTACCACCCGTACTGGTACGTCCTCGCGACGCGAGGCTGGGCCGTGATGGCGCTCAACCCGGTCGGCTCGTCCTCGTACGGCGACGACATGGTGCAGCGGCTACGCGGGCGCTGGGGCATCGCCGATCTGCCGGAGCAGCTCGCGGCCGTCGACGCGCTCGTGAAGGAGGGCATCGCCGACGACCAGCGGGTGGCGATCGCCGGAAAGTCCTACGGCGGCTACATGGCGGCGTGGGCGATCGGCAAGACCAACCGGTTCCGCGCCGCGGTGTGCTCGGCGGGCGTCATGAACCTCGAGTCCCACTACGGGACCTCGGACAGCGGGTCGTACGTCGACCCGTACAACATGGCCGGTGACATCGTGGAGGTGCGCGAGCGGTACCACGAGCTGTCGCCCATCCACGCGGCGAAGGCCTGCCAGACGCCGACGCTCATCCTGCAGGGCGAGGACGACCAGCGATGCCCGGTCGGCCAGGGCGAGGAGCTGTTCCAGGCGCTCGTCCGGCGGAGCAAGGCGGAGGTCGAGCTCGTGCTCTATCCCGGCGGCGACCATCACCTCGCCGAGACCGGCAAGCCGAGCCACCGCGTCGACTATCACGGTCGCATCGTCGCGTGGCTCGAGCGGCACGTCACTCGAGCGTGAACTGGAAGTTCGCGCCGCCCGCCGAGTCCCACTGCGTGCACGCATGGAAGTCGACCGTCTCGAACCACAGCTCGAGCTGCTTGCCGCCCGGAGCCGGATGGAGCCTGCCGATGGTGCGTCCGTAGCGGCTCTCCTCGGCGAGCTCCTGCGGGGGCAGCGCCGCGCCGTCGACACGGCCGAACATGGTCAGCCTGCGACCGCTCTGGTTGCAGCTCTCGAGGCGGAGCGACGCGTAGTCGACGAGGAGATCGGTCCCGGCGCGGAGCGTCCCGCCCGTCGTGACTGCGCCGTCCTTCTCGAAATGGATGACGGGAAGGCGCGCCTTGCCGACCGGAAAGTGGAAGTTCGCGCCGCCGGCGCTGTCGTACTCGGAGCAGCCGCGCGGGTTCGTGAGCTGCACGTAGATCTCGAGGTCGGTCGCGTGAAAGGGCGCGGTGAGCTCCATGCTGCTCGCGCCGTTCGAATTGGCGACGAGCTTCGAGCGGAAGCCCTCTCCGGTGGTCGTGTGCCACGAGTAGAAGAGCGTGTAGTCGAACTGCGGGCCGTGGTGCGGGTCGCCGTCGCCCTTCGTGCAGCTCGTCATGCGCTCGGGGGCGTACGTGATCTTGACGGTCTCGCCCTCGAAGATGGCCCCCGTGAGCGAGGGGCTCGCCTTGCCTCCCGCGAACGCGATCGCGGCGGTCGCGGCCGTGAGATCCTCGTCGGACGCCGCCGCGGAGTCCGCGGCCGGCGCGGCCGAGCACGCGGCGGAGACGAGGGTGACGAGCGCGACGAGACCGACGTGGAACCTGCCCATGCGCACCAAGTAGCATCTTGTAGGCAACGGTCGAGGGCGAACTGTGGAACCCATCGAGATCGCACCGTGTTCGGGTGGATCGTGTGGGTGGTACGACATACCCCCACCTCGGCGCTTCCGCGGCGCGGCGACCCTGGATTTGTGCCGTGACGGTGCGTGAGGAGGGCTGGCCCGCGGCGTGCGTGAGCGGCGTCTCGTCCGATGCAACGTTCGCCGTCCGTCAGCCTTGTCGCCCTCCTCGTCGCCGCCTTGGCCGCCGTCGCGGGGTGCTCCGGCGCCTCCGAGGAGGACGACGCGGAGGCGAGCGGCGAGGCCCTGACGTCCCTCGGCGCCGGTGAGTACCGCGCGTACGCAGCGGTAGCAGCAGAGGCCGGAGCCGCGCCCGCCGGAGGACAGGTGACCGTGCTTGGCCTCCGCGGCGTCGCCCTCGACGGGAGCACGCACGGGACGACGTTCCACCACGCGTTCGACGACACGCTCGTCGTGCTCGGTGCTGATGGCGCGTCGTCGTTCCGCTTCGCGGCGTCCACGCACCCGTTCGAGAAGAAGGGCGTCAGCGGCGTGCCCGACGTGGATGGCGACCGCGTCGCCGACGTCGGCATGATCCGGCCGGGCATCTACGACGTGGCCGGTCGCGAGCGACTCATCGCGGGCCAGCCTTCGTTCGTCGTCACGCGCGAGGGCAGCGGGCGCCTGCCGGGATGGCGCGACGTCGACCACGACGGCGTCCTCGCGGCGCGCGAGCTCGCCGCCTCGGAGCAGCGCGGCGACGTCCTCACGGACGTGCTCTTCCATCAAGGGGAGGGCGGCGCCCCGGCGGCGGTGGGTTGCCAGGTGCTGCCGGCCGCCGACATCCGCGCGTTCGTCCGCGCGATCGGCGGCGCGAAGGCTCGTTTCCGCTACGTGCTCGTCGATGCCAGCGGGCTCGCGCCTGACGCGCTTCCCCACGGAAAGTAGAACCCGGATGTCCTCTCGTCTCCTGTCCCTCGCGCCTCTGCTCCTCGCGGCGCTCGCCGCCGGCTGCGTCACCACCACCGAAGAGGAGGAGGAGGGCTCGTCCGAGGACGCCATCACCGCGACCGCCACGGCGCGGGAGCGTGCCCTCGTCGAGAGCACCGCGCTCACCGGGCTCACGTTCGATCACATCACCCCGACCGGCGTGCACCTCATGCGCGGCATGGTGTACTGGCGCGAGCACCAGATCGACGACCTTCGCTATCCGGTCGCGCGCATGTGCGCCTCCAACGTGTCGAAGGCGCTCTTCCTCGGCGGCGTGCAGAAGTACAACGCGGAGGCGGTCTACGACCTGATCCGCTCGGTCGGCGTCCGGGGCGGCGAGACCCACCGGCTCCCGCAGCCGACGAAGCTCGCGAACGGCACGCTCGACAAGCGCGCCTTCCTCGCGGAGCTCAACGCGATCGACAACGGCCACCTGCCCACCGGGACCATCGTCGCCGGGTGCCTCACCGCGAAGTGCGATGCGATGCCGGGCGAGCAGCACGTCGGCATGATCGGCGACGTCGACGCGGACGGCACCGTGTGGGTCTGGCACAACAACTGGTATCGCCCCGAGAACGAGGCGCCCGGATCGACGAAGTGGAAGCCGTACATGATCTACGGCGAGGACCACGATCTCTACCTGAAGAAGGGCCTGCGCCGGCAGTGGATGAAGACGCCGTGGCTCGTCATCCGCAAGGACGCGAACGGCAAGATCGTCGACGCGAAGAACCCGCTTCCCGCGATCGACGACCTCGATCCCTTCGGCGGCGGTCAGGCGCCGAAGTACTTCATGACGCTGTCGGTGATCCCGGAGCTGGCGGCGGAGCTGCACGCCCGCTGAGCGCAGGCGTCGTGAGCACGGCGGTCAGCACGAGGACCGCCATCGGCGCGAGCTGCACGAGCAGGCGCGGCACCAGCGTGCCGCTCGCGGCGAACGAGGCGACGCGGTCGTTGCCCGACGCGATGGCCCCGAAGAGGAACGTCGCCTGGAGCGCGAGGCCGGCGAGCCGCGTGCCCGCCTGCTCGCCGAGCTTCACGAAGCCGAGCACGCGCGCGAGCACGAGGCCGGCGACCACGATCCACAGCGGCCCCCAGGACGTGATGTCCGTCGCCTGACGCGCGAGGAGCGAGAGCACGAGGGACAGGCGCGAGAGCTGCGGCAAGCCCATCGCGTGATCGGACTGACCGACGCCGCTCACCACGACGCGCAGGTGCCACGCCGCGAAGGAGACCAGGGCCACCCCGAACACCACGATCGCCTCGCGCGGGGCGCGGCGCGTGCTTCGCCAGTGGAGAAGGCCCGCGGGCACCGTCATCGCGAGCACGTGCGCGATGCCCTCGTCCTTCAGGCCGACCACGGCGAGGGCGAGGATCGCGGCCGATCGCGTGCGGCGTCGCTCGAGCATCAGCGCGAGGGCGGCGGTCAGCATGCCGGTCTCGAGGTCGACGTACGCGGAGCGGAGGTGGATCATCACGAGCGGCGCGAGGCCGAGCCCTGCCGCGAGGGCGAGGGCGCGCCGGGTGGCGCTTGCCTCGATCGCGGTGAGGACGAAGGTGGCGGCGCAGCAGATGGTGAGCGCCTCGGCGCCGGCCACGACCGCGCTCTGGGCGGAGGAGAAGCCGGCAAGGGAAGCGACGGCGAGCGGGTGGAGGAGGGGATAGGCGACCGGGACCACGTTCGTCCCGAGCTCGAGGGCCTCCTCGACGAGCGCGCGCGGATCCGGCGACCCGAGCCGCGCCTTCGCCAGCCACACGTACTCGTCCCAGTACATGACGACCGCCGGACGGAGGGCCACCACCGCCGCGACCGCGGCGATCACGCCGGCCACCAGCCACGGCGATGCCGCCTCGGGGGCGGGGACGGCAACGGCGTCGACGCGCGCCTTCCTTCGCAGGCGCAGCGCGAGCAACGCGACCAGCGTGACGCCGGCGACGACCGGCAAGCTGAGGGCGAGGTAGATCGTGACGACGCCGAGCACGACGCGCAGCGCCCAGCGCGCGGCGCTCACCTCGAGCTCCACGAGGGCTCGGTCCATGGCGAGGCCGAGCAGGCCGCAGCCGAGCACGCCGAGCAGGAGGTGCAGCGCGACGTTCATGGCGGCGCGCACGCGAGCCCGTCGTCACCGCACGACGGGAGCCCGGCATCCGCGGCGGCGATGGTGAGGCCGCGCCTCGGCTTCACGCCGTCGCACACCCCGCGCCGCGCGTGGGCGAAACGCGCGATGGGCTGACATGCCTCGCACGCGCTCGTGTCGTTCTCGCAGCCATGCGTGCGCCCGTCCTCCTCGAGACGCCGCTCGATCTCCTCGAGGCGAGCGGCCGTCGCTCCGGCACGTGGCGGCGAGTCGGCGCGGCGCACCGCGAGGGCGAGATAACCCGGCGCCGAGAGCAGGATAGCGCCCGCGAGCGCCCACTCACGCGTGCGCGCCGGCAGCTTCCAGAGCGCGGCCGCAAGCACGACGAGCACCACGCACAGCGCGATCTCGAGCGGTCCGGCAAAGCGCTCGCACACCGCGTTCGCGCCGTCCGTCACGAGCGCAGCGACCCCGCCGTCGCAAAGGCTCGGAGGTTCTAGCGAGGAGCTGAGGCGCATCTGCGTCACTGCGGCCCTGGATCACGACTGAACCACGGTGCGCGCGAAAACTAGCATGCAACGTGGGGTTGGATCGCCAGCGCAACACCAGTAGGACGAAGCGGTGCAAGGCGCTCTTGCTGCATCGCGTTGGGGAATCCTTCCCGCGGCGCTCGTGCTCACCGTGGTCCTCGCGGTGAGGCTGGGCGCGCTCGCCGGCAGCTATGCGACCCATCCCGCGAACGGGGGCGAGACTCCGCCGCTCCACGAGCGGGCGCTGCTCGGGGCGACGTTCGCGCTCGGGGTCTGCGTGCTCGGCGTACGGCTGCTCGGCGCGGTGTCGCTCCTGACGCCCGTGGCGGGCATCGTCGCGCTCGCGCTCGCCACCTTCGCGGCGCATCTGGCGGCGCGGCGGCGCGGGGTCACGCTGCCCGTTCCGTGGCGCGCGCTCGCGTCGCGGTGGACGGCGCCGCTGCTCGTCGTCTCTGCGCTCGGCCTCCTCTACGCCTTCGCCGCCGCGTACCTGCTGCCGGTCTGGCAGTGGGACGCGATCGGCTACCACCTCCCCTACGTCGACTTCGTCCTGCAGGACGGCTCGTTCGCGAGCGTGCCCGACGACGTGCCGTACCTCAGCACGTACCCACACGCCGTGGAGCTGCTCTTCGCCGGCTGGCGGATGATGCTGCCCGACGACCGCCTGGTCGATGCCGCGCAGCTCCCGCTGGGGCTCTTCGGGGGGCTCGCGGTCGCGGCCATCGCGCGTCAGCAGGGCGCCCGCGCCGAGCACGCCATTGCCGCGGCGGTGGCGTGGCTCACGGTGCCCGCGCTCTGGCTGCAGCTGCCCACGAACTACATCGACGTGAGTGCCGCGGCCTTCCTGCTCGCGAGCGCCTTCTTCGTGCTGGCCGTGCCGACGCCGCTCCGCATGGCCGCGGCGGGCGCGGCGCTCGGTCTTCTGCTGGGGTCGAAGCCGAACGCGCCGATCGCCACCACGATCCTCTTCGTCGTCCTGGCGGTGCGGGCGTGGCGCACGCCGCACCGGCAGTGGCTCGTGCTGGTCGCGGGGCTCGCCCTCGTGCTCGGGTCCGAGTCGTTCGTGGTGACGCTCGTGCGGCACCACAACCCGATCTGGCCGGTGCACATGAAGCTCGGTCCGTTCGAGCTCCCGGGCACGCTGCCGATGAGCACGCTCCTCGAGTCCGGCGCGAACGCTCCGCGGCTGCACGGCTTCGTCGTGACGCGCGTGCTCCGCTCGTGGGCGACCCTCGACGCTCCGCCGGTCTTCGACATGCGGTACGGCGGGATGGGCGCGCTCTTCCTGCTCGCGCTCCCGGCGGCGGTCTTCGTTGCCGTGAAGAAGCGGGCGCCGGCGCTCCTGTTCGTCGCGATGGCGGCGCTCGCGTCGCCCGATCCCGCAGTGCCGCGCTACGTGCTCGCGGTGCCCGGCCTTGCCTTCGCGCTCGCGGCGCCGCTGCTCGGCCGAGCCCGGGAGCGGTTCCAGCAGATCCTCCTGCCCCTCGCCGCGGTGGCCGCGGCGGTCGCGCTGTGGCGCGCGTCGCCGGGGCTCGTCGGCGAGGGCCCGCCGCTCGCCGACTACCTGCACATGAGCGAGCAGGAGCGCGCCGATGCGGTCGGTGCCGACGGCCGACCGACGCGGTTCACGCGCGCACGCGAGCGCCTCCAGCCCGGCGAGATCACGCTCTTCGACGCCTCCATGGATCTTCCCTATCTCGCATGGCCCACCGACCTCTCGCGGAAGGCCGGCCGCATCGCCGACGGCGCGACCGCCGCCGAGATCACGAGGCTCCTCGACGACCCCAGGGTTCGCTTGCTCGTCGTGGGAGACGACCTGCCGGCTGGTGCGGTCGCTCGAGAGCGAGCAAGCACGTTCCTCCCACTCTTCCATTGCAAGTCCTCCTCATGCACCGTCTACGCCCGCTACTGAGCCTGCGCGCCCTGCTCGGGGTCGCGGTCCTCGTCTGCCTCGCTCTGCCCGCAGTCGCGACCGCCGCGCCGCCCGCCAGCGCGGCCGACGCGAGCGCGCCGAACGCGTGCGAGATCGTGGAGCGCGAGCTCGCGAGCACGAGGCAGAAGCTCGCCGAGGAGCACGCCGCCACGCTGGCCGCCGAGCGCAACACCTCCGAGTGCAACGAGGACCTCTCGACCGCCAACGAGCGCGTCAACCAGAGCAGCGCCGCGGCGACGGCGGCGCGGCGCGAACGGGATCACATCTGCTCCAGCACCGCGGCGCTCGCCGACGAGATCTCGCGCGGGCAGAGCAAGAGCGCCGCCGACACCGGCTGCATCGCGCCCGAGCAGCAGCAGCGCCTCGACCAGACCGTGCAGGGCTGGAGCGCCGCCCAGACCTGGCTCGCGCAAGCGGCTGCGTACTCGAACGGCGAGACCGACGTGCGTCCGCCGCTCCGCAACGGGGCGACGCCGCTCGACCGGCTGCTCACGCGCGCCCAGCGCGCCGGCGTGGCGTTCTCGCAGCGGCGGCTCCTCGTCGAGGCGCTCCGCCGGATCGCGCCGAACGCCTTTGCGCAGCTCCGTGCCGGCGGAGCCTCCGCGGTCGAGTCGTGGTTCGTCTCGAACGAGCCGCTCGATCCCGCCATTCTCGAGGAGGCGCACCACGCGACGCGCGGCGCGCCCGGCGCGGCGAACCCGTCGCTGACCGCAGCGCTCCGGCTCGTCGAGGCCTTCGAGCTCACCGCGTGCGGCGCCGACGCGGTGCCGCCGAAGGAATGTGCGCGGGCGCACTCGCTGCGGCAGGTCCTCGAGACGAGCGGCGTGCTCGTCCTGCGGCGGCGCATCGAGCAGATCTGGGCGACCGATTGCGGCGAGCTCGGCGGCGGCATCCAGCCGTGGCTCGACGACTTCCCGAGCTCCGGCACGAGCGGTCCGGCGTGGGCCGACGTCGCGAAGGCGGCGAGCTCGAAGCTCTTCTCCTGCTACCTCGATGACCCGAGCGCGCGCATGCCGTACGAGGCCTGGTTGAAGGCCACGCTGCCGGCGCCGAGCTCGCTGACCTCGACCAAGCTCCGGCGCCGCGACGAGATCGAGGCGCAGATCCCGAAGGCGGGCCTGGAGGTCACGTGCGCCTCGGCGGTACGCGCCATGCAGATCATGCCGGAGCCGAAGGTGTGCGCGGCCTCGCCCGTGCTCCGCGCCGCGCTCGATCCGTGGGCCGCGGTGGCGGTGACGGCGAGCTCGGCGCCCGACACGAGCGACGCGCTCCGCTTCTGCTCGCGTTACGCGCGTCTCTGGTGGGAAGGGAAGCTGCCGCGCATCCCGGGGACGTTCCCGAGCCCGCCGGCGATCGACGAGCTGATCGCGCCGCTCGACAAGGACGCGGCGCCCACGCCGATGACCCACCTCCGTGACCACTGCGATCAGCGCCGCGGGGGCGAGTCGTTCCCGGCCGATCTTCGCGTGCTCGCCACGATCGCGCAGGGGTTCGGAGAGCCGGTGGAGGCCAGCCCGTTCCGCTTCGATGCGCCCGCCGGCGCGCCGATCGAGCGCGTTCGCTACGACGCTTCGCAGGACTTCGCGAGCTGGCGGGCGAGGGTCTACGGCGGGGCCCGGGCCTGCGGGATGCTCGGCCTCGCCGACGAGCGCTGCAAGCGCTGCGCGGAGCTCCCCGAGGGCGCCGCCTACGACTGCGCGCTCGCCCAGCGGCTCGAGTCGACCTGGTCGACGCGCAACCGGAACCTCACCCTCGCGCTGTTCCTGGTGGTCGCCACGTACCTCGGCGTGCGGTGGCTGCGGCGCCTGCGGGATGCGCGCGGCGCGTTCGGGCCGTGGACGAAGGAGACCGTCGGACACCTCGAGGCGATCGGGCTCAACGTGCAGCAGGAGCGGTTCCGCAACCTCTTGCCGTCGCGGCAGGACACGCTCGTCATCGCTCTTCCCGACGAGCCGGCGTGGGAGCGATGGGGTAACCGCGCGGTCGTGGTGCGGGCGCGCCCCCAGGCGGCCCGCGTCCTGGAGCGTGACATCAACCACGCGGCCTTCGTGGCGCGGCGACTCGGCGCGAACGTCGCTCTCCTCGAGCATGACGACGCGTCGTCGCTCGACATGTCGGCCATCCGCGCGATGCTCGAGTGGTCGGCGAAGGGCGGAGCACGGGCCATCCAGATCCTGCCCATCGGCGTCACGCGCGCCAAGTGGTCGAAGAGCGCGCACGATCTGCTCGACCTCGTCGAGGAGTCGTCGCTGCGCGGGGATCCGTTCGAGCAGCGCGGGCGCATCACCACGTCGGCGCAGTTCTTCAACCGCGAGCGGCTGGTGTCGGGGCTGCTCGCCTCGGCGCAGGCGGGGCACTGGACGGTCGTGACGGGCCTCCGCCGCTTCGGCAAGTCGTCGCTCACGCTGGAGGTGGCGCGACGGCTTCCCGGCGTCTCCGCCTACGTCGATCTCAGCGGCTTCGACCACGAGATCGGGGTCGGCGGCGATCCGCTTCCGGCGGTCGATGCCATCCTGCGGTTCGTGTGCAGTCGGCTTTCCGAGTCGGCGCGCGCGCGCTGGCCCTCGTGCGAGCCGCCCGCGCTGCCGCCCCGCGCCGAGCCGATCGATGCCGCGGCGCTGACCGTGTGGCTCCGTCAGCTGTCGAAGGCCTGTGCCGAGGCGTCTTCGGGGCGCTCGCCGCCGCTGCTGGTCGTGCTGGACGAGATCGAGCAGGTGCTCGCCGTCGGCCCCGACAAGCTCTCGCACGCGCTCGACGTGCTCGCGATCATCGTCGGGCGTCTGAAGAGCGCGGTCGGCGACCTCTCGGCGAGCGGCCGTGGGGCGCCGGTCGCGGTGATCCTGGCGAGCGCGCTGCACCCGCTGCTCTGGGCGCCGCTTCGCACGCTGGCCAACCAGTCGATCATGGGCACCTTCCCGCGGGTGTGCGTGCCGGCGCTCAGCGAGGAGGCGGCGACGTCGATGATGCGCAGCCTCGGCGCGCGCCAGGGCATCCGCTGGAGCGACGCCGCGCTCTCGCGCATCGTCACCGAGACGCAGGGCGTCCCCTTGCTGCTCCGTCGCATCGGCTCGGCCATCCTGGAGCTCTACGACCGGGAGCGGGCGCGGGAAGGCAGCCTCGGCGCCATGGAGATCGGCGTCGAGGGTGCGACCGAGGCAATCGAGCGCGAGTCGCGCGAGGGCTCGCCGATGCGCGGCTGGATCGACAGCGAGATCGCGCAGCATCGCACGGCCGCGGGCGCGATCCTGCGCCGGCTGGCGCGCGAGGACGTCGTCTCGGTGACCGAGCTCCGTGCCATCGCCAAGAAGATCGTGGCCGAGGACTTCGTGCGCACCGGCATCGACCGCACGCTGGCGCCCGACGAGGCGGCGCGGCGCGCCGAGGAGGCCGCGAGCGTGTTCATCCAGATCCTCGACGAGACGGGCCTTCTCGTCGCGTCGGGCGATCTCACGTCGCCCGACGGCTACTCGCTACCGCAGGGCGCGATCCGGCGCGTGCTCGCCGACCAGCCGAGCGTCAGCGCCTTCCCGGTCGTCGACCCGTCGGCCTGAGGGCCTCCGGGGAATCGTTCGGATCCCTGCCGGTCGGCGAACGGCGGGGGAGGTGGGGGCGGGAATCGTTCGGATCCCCCCCGGAATTGCGCGCTGCGGGGGATGCGTCAGGGGGCGGGAATCGTTCGGATCCCCCCCGGAATTGCGCGCTGCGGGGGATGTATCAGGAGCCGGGAATCGTTCGGATCCCCCCGGGAATTGCGCGCTGCGGGGGATGGGTGAGGGGGCGGGAACCGTTCGGATCCCTGCCGTTCTTGCCGGGCCCCGCGTTGCGCCGTGGCGGCGTGCCCCGCTTCAGCGGGCGAGGTCGTGAGGGATCCGAACGAATTTCCGGCCTCGCGCCCTCCCGGGGGACGCGGAGGTCGTGAGGGATCCGAACGAATTCCGGGCCTCGCGCCCTCCTGGGGGACGCGGAGGTCGTGAGGGATCCGAACGAATTCCGGGCCTCGCGCCCTGCCGGCGGACGCGGAGGTCGTGAGGGATCCGAACGATCTCAGCGCCGCAGGCGGCGCGTTCCGCTCAGCGGGTGCCCCAGCGCTCGTCGCGGACCGTCAGGATGGCCCACGGCAGGATCCACTGGAGCATGAGCACGCTGAAGACGGCGTAGAGCACCCCGTACAGGAACCGGAAGCTTCGCTCGATACGCAGGTAGTAGAGCGCCGAGAACAGCGCGCCGAGCAGCAGCGCGACGGTCGAGTGCGCCAGCATCGTCAGGTCGACGTTGAAGATGGTCGACGGGAGCTCGACGATCGCCCAGAAGACCAGGAGAAGGCGCGTGTTCGTCACGACGAAGCTCACCACGGGGAGCACGCGGTTCTTCTCGCGGTACTTCGTGAACATGAACTTCGCGAAGCTGAAACCCTCCACGACGTAGCTGCGGTCCCAGCGGACGAACATGCGGGACATCTGCCCGTACGTGGTCGGCGCGAGCGTGTGGACGAGCGCGGTGCGCTGGTAGACCGTGTCGTAGCCCTGGCGAAGCACGATGTTCGTGAGCGCCTGGTCCTCACCGTGGTTCACGGGCCGGCCGAGGAAGGTCTGGTTCGCCCACTCGTCCAGGAACGGAAGCACCACCTCGCGACGGAACGACGACAGCGCGCCCGGGCACGTCGAGACGCAGCGATACGCCGACTGCGCGGCGCGCCCGAAGTCGAACGCGAGCGCGTACTGCACCTCGAGCATGCGGCTGATGACCGTGTCGCGGTTCAGCACCGCGACGCGGCCGGCGACGGCGCCGACGTTCGGGTCCGCGAGGAGCGGCGCGACCATCTCGTGGATGGTGCGCGGGTCGATCTCGCTGTCCGAGTCGATGGTGACGAAGATCTCGCCGGTCGCGGCGCGGAACCCGGCGCACAGCGCCTCGCGCTTGCCCTTGTTGCCGGGGAAGCGAACGAGCTTCACGATGTCCGCGAACTCGCGCCGGATGCGCTGCATGTGGAAGAACGTGTCGTCGCGGGATCCGTCGTCGACGACGATCACCTCGAGCAGGTCCTTCGGGTAGTCGCACGCGGCGACGGAGCGGACGCTGCGCTCCACCATGGGGCCCTCGTTGAAGGCCGGGATGATGATGCTGACGCGCGGCAGCTTCGCGCCTTCCGGCATCTTGAAGGGCCGGTAGCGCAGCCACAGCAGCGAGAGCAGCGCCGTGTAGGCCGACTGCACGAGGATGATGATGCCGATCGGCTGCGACAGCATCGCGAGCGCCCAGTTCGAGAACGCCGCCAGGCCGTGCTTCGAGAACGAGCCGTTCGCGAACAGCATCCAGAAGACGCTGACGAACGCGCCGACGAGAGGAAGGACGCCGAGGGAGGCGGCGAGAGAACGCCGGATGATTCCGCGGGGCCATTTCATCGAGCGGCAGTGTAGCAGGGCCCTGACGCGACGCAGCACCCCAGCGCCGAATTCGCCGCGATCGACGGTCACGGGCGCGTGCCGGGCCCGGATCAGCATGCTAGAGCCCGCGCGTGTCCCGCCTCCTCCTGCGCCTCGGCTCGCTCCTCCTCCTCGCGGCGGCCGCCTCCTGCAGCCCCGCCAGCGACGGCGCGCCGACCGACGACGGCGCCGGAGCCCCGCCCGACACGTGCGCCGCCGGCACCATGGCCTCGCTCGAGACCGGCGGCTGCGAGCCGGTCGGCCCGAGCTCCTGCGCCACCGGCTTCGCCCGTGACGAGAGCGGCTGGGGTTGCACCGCCATCCTTCCTCCGGCCGCGTGCACCGGCGCGACCCATGCCGTCATCGGCGAGACGTCGTGCGTGCCCATCGACGACTGCGACGCGCCATTTCCGCCGAAGGGCGCGACGGTCGTGCACGACTCGGCCGAGCTCGCATCGGTGCTGGCCGTCGCGAGCCCCGGCGCGACCGTCGCCCTCGAGGCAGGCACGTACGGCACGATCACGACCGACCAGGACGTCACGCTCGTCGGCCGCTGCGCCGCGAAGGTCATCGTGCAGGGCCCCGGCGCCCGCGGCGTCTTCATCCAGCAGGACCGGCACATCACGGTGCGCTCGATGACCATTCGCGGCTTCGACGGCGGGCTGGTCGCCGCGTATTACGAGCCGCACGTCGACGCGTCGAGCCTCGTCCTCGAGGACAACAAGATCGGCGTCCTCTCCGGCGAGGCGCACGTCACGCTCTCGAACAGCGTCATCCGCGGTCACGCGTACACGAAGACCGAGACGCCGCGGGACATCGGCGCCACCGTCCAGCAGGCGGGAACGATCGTCCTCGACGGGGTCGAGATCAACGACGCCTCCACGGCGTTCGCCGCCTACGACGCGCCCGGCTCCATCGAGGCGAGGCGCTCGGTCGTCCGGTACGATGGTCCGGCGGCGGCTGCCGACGCGGTGATGGCGTACCGCGGCGGAGCCGTCGTGCTCCGCGAGAGCGCGGTCCGGCTGCGCGCGGCTGCCTTCGCCGCGATCGGCACCGATCTCCCGGACCTTCCGCCGGTGAAGCTCCCCAAGCCGGGCTCGCTCCGCGTGATCGACAGCGACATCGTCCAGAGCGGCTTCGATCGGAGCGACCGGCCGCTCGGCCGCTATGGCGACCGCGGCAGCGTGGCGCTCGAGGGCACGACGTTCGTGCACCAGTCCGGCGTCGCCTTCCTGGGCGGCGAGAGCGGGACGAGCATGACGTTCACCGACAGCGTGATCCGCGCGTTGCCGACCGCCGGTCTCCCACGCGTGGCCCTGATGGCGCTCGAGGGAACGAGCGCGAAGCTCACGCGCTCGGTGATCGTCGACGCATGGCAGACCGCGCTGCTCGCCGCCCACCCCGGCGCGGTGCTCGCCCTCGACCATTCGCTCGTGACCGGCACGCACTTCGGCGCGGCAAGCCCGTCGGGCGACGTCGGCGGCGTCAGCATCGCCATCACCGTCGGCGACGGCGCCACGTTCGCGGCGACCGACAGCACCATCTCGGGCAGCGCGCACTACGCGCTCGTCGCCGAGAACGAGGCCACGGTGGAGCTCACGCGCTCGCTCGTCCAGGACACCACGAACGACGACGCGCTCGGCGGTGGGGTCGCCGTCACGATGGCGTATGGCGCACGCCTCGCGATGCAGGACAGCGTCGTGCGGAGCAGCGCCGGCGCCGCGCTCCTCTTCATCGAGGGATCGGCGATTGTGCAGAATACACGCGTCACCAGGAACCAGGTCGGCATCCATCTCGACGGCACCTCGCTCGTGGAGGTGCAGCAGCCGCCCGAGACGAGCGAGGCCACGCAGGTCGTCTTCTTCCGGAACGTGTTCTCGAGGAATGTCGAATACGAGCGCACCGGCCCGGTGGCCACGCCCTCGTGGGCCCAGCCCTGAGCGCTACGGAGAACGGATCGAGCAGCTTGCGACGCGGGTCTGGCCCTCCGGACAGCTGACCGTGGTGACCGAGCACGACGACACGGCGGTCTCGCGCACGTCGCACACCCGGGGCTCGCACGAGCACTGGTCATGGTACGAGCAGCAGGAGCTCGTCTCGCACGTCGACTGGTCGCCGACGCTGTTCGTGAGGAGGCAGAAGCACCCGTCCTTTGTCGAGGAGCACGCGAGCGGCCGGCACGTGCACTCGAGGCCCGCACCCGGCCAGCCGTCCGGCGCGCAGCAGAGCGCGTCGGGGTACGCCTTTCCGTTGCACACCACGTCGTTCGCGGGCGATGCCGCCGTGGGCACCTGGCAGGCGCAGGCCGCCCCGGGGGCGAGCAGCGGCTCCTTGCAGGACGTCACCGAGGTCCCGGCGCGCGTCACACAGACCTCACCACACGCCTCGGTGATGCACTTCGCGACGGCGAACCGGTCGACGTCGGCGCGCAGGACCCCGCATCCCTCGTCGCCGCGGGCGGCGCAGCCGTCGAGCGCGACGGCCGTGGGTTCGCAGCTCGCGTCCCGGCAGCACGTGTCGACCTCCGCCTGGCAGTGCGCGACCACGCAGGCCCCGCACTGCGTGTCCTCGCCCTCGAACCGGCACGTGGACCCGTAGAGCGCGGGGTCGACGGCCACGATGCAGCCGACCAGCACGACGCTTCCGAGCGCGGAGAGCGCGGTGCGGAGCGGACGGCCGGACATCGCGAGCAGCATACGCGAGCGGCGCGTGGCCGGAGGGCGGCAACGCCCGCGGCGTCGTCCACGAGCGCGCTGGCATCGCCGTTGCTTTGCCATGGAGCATGGCCAGCCGCGCACCGCGCCTTCGCTTCGAGGAGCCCGCGAGCCCCTCTGCCGACCATCTCGCCGGGCTCGTACGGCCGTTCCTGCGCCCGCTCGCGAGCGACGCCGACCTGGACCCGCTCCTCGCGCGCATCGGCGACGCACGCATCGTCCTCCTCGGTGAGGCAACGCACGGCACGAGCGAGTTCTACGAGTGGCGGGCCCGGCTGAGCCGCCGCCTCGTGCAGGAGAAGGGCTTCTCGTTCGTCGCCGTCGAGGGCGACTGGCCGGAGTGCGAGCGCGTGAACCGCTACGTCAAGGGCGAGGCGGGCGCCGGCCCGAGCGCACGGGAGACCCTCGGCGTCTTCGAGCGGTGGCCCTCGTGGATGTGGGCCAACGAGGAGGTCGCGCGCTTCATCGACTGGATGCGCGACCACAACGGCGACCGCCCTGCCGAGCGCCGCGTCGGCTTCTACGGCCTCGACGTGTACAGCCTCTGGGACTCGATGAAGGAGGTCGTCGGGTACCTCGGTCGGGTCGACCCCGCGGCCGCCGCCGAGGCACGTCGCGCGTACGAGTGCTTCAGGCCGTACGGCGAGGACGCCGAACGCTACGCGATGAGGTCCCGCCTCGTGCCGAGCGCCTGCACCGACGAGGTGGTGCGCGCGCTCACCGAGGTGCGCCGCGCCGCGGCCCACGGGCCCGACGGAAGCCGGGAGGGGTTCTTCCACGCCGAGCAGAACGCCATCGTCGCCATGAACGCCGAGGCCTACTACCGGGCGATGGTGAGCGGCGACGCGGCGTCGTGGAACGTGCGCGACTCGCACATGGTGGAGACGCTCGACCGGCTCCTCGCGTTCCACGGCCCGGGCTCGAAGGCCATCGTCTGGGAGCACAACAGCCACGTCGGCGACGCGCGGTACACCGACATGACCGAGGACGGTGAGGTCAACGTCGGCCAGCTCGTACGCGAGCGTCGCGCGCACGAAGGCGTCGTCATCGTGGGCGCGTCGACCCACCGCGGGACGGTCATCGCGGGCGACGAGTGGGACGCTCCGATGCGGGTCATGAACGTCCCGGAGGCGCGCCTCGGCAGCTGGGAGGACGTGCTCCACCGCGCGTCCGAGGGAGGCGACCGGCTCGTGCTGTTCCCCGAGGAAGCGCGGCGCGGCGATCTGCTCGTGCCGCGTGGCCACCGCGCGATCGGCGTCGTGTACCACCCGGGCTACGAGCGGTTCGGCAACTACGTGCCGACGGTCCTGCCGTGCCGCTACGACGCGCTCCTGTTCGTCGACGCCTCGCGCGCCCTCGAGCCCTTCCGGCTCGACGAACGAGCCCGTCACGACGCGCCGGAGACGTTTCCCTCCGGCATGTAGCGGCGGAGACGGCGTGCTACGAGGCCTCATGGCCGCTTCGCTCGTTCGCTCGTCCCGCGCCGTCGCCCTCACGCTCGCCGCGCCCGCCGCGGCGCTCGCCGCCGCGCTGCTGGCCGCGGCATGCTCGTCGTCGGACGCAGCCGTGGCAGCCAGCGACGGCGGGACCTCCGACGCCGCGACCTCGGGCCCGGACGCCGCCGCGAGCGACGCCGCGAGCAACGACGGCGGAGGAGCCGGCTGCGCGCGAACGCCCGCGCCCGAGAACCGCGCCCGCAAGGTGGTGCTCTCGCATCCGTTCCTCGCGTCCGGCGACAAGGCGAACGACTTCGAGGTGATCGATCTCGCGGCCGACGGCACGCTGTCGAGGCCGGCGACGCCCGTGAAGTTCCAGATGGGCGTCGCCATCGATGCTCCGATCGTCTTCACGCCCGACGGAGAGATCGGCCTCGTGCCCCAGGACGACGGCACGATCGGCGTGTTCCGGCTGCCGGCCGGCGGCGGCGCGCCCGTCGTGGTGCAGGCCGCGTTCGACGGCGGCTTCTACGCCGGTCACATCACGCTCGCGCCCGACGGGAGCCACGGCTGGGTCACGGACGAGAACACCACCGACAACGGCGGCGGCGTCTACGGGATCACCATCGCGTGCGACGGCACCGTCACCTCGCAGGGCCTCGTGGTGCCCGGCGGCAATGCGCATGCGCTGGCCTTCCTCCCGGGCGACCCCGCGAAGGCGGTCCTCGCCGCGCGCGCCGCGTTCACGTCACCCGCCGGCACCGACGTCCACCTGGTCGATCTCGCGGCGGGGAAGACCCTCGGCAGCGTCGCGGCCTTCGGCGACGACAAGGCGATCGTCTCGAGCCTCGTCGTGATGCCCGGCGGCAAGCACGCGCTCGTCGCCGACGACGGGCTCTCCGCCGGCAGTCGCCTCGCGGTGGTCGCGCTCGACGGCTCGGCCCTGACCGCGGTGCCGCCGCTCCTCGTCACCGACTATCCCGCGGCGCTGATCGCATCGCCCTTCGGCAATGCCGCGCTCGTGCTCAACGGCGACGCCGCCGACGCGATCCACCTGCTCTCGTACGACGCGACGCGCGCCGCTCCGTTCGTCCTCACCGGCGAGGTCGCCTACGCGTTCGGCAAGCCGCAGATCCCGAGCACCGCGTCGCTGCTGGAGCGCGGCACGCTGCGCGGAACGGTGATCATCGGCGAGAACAGCGCGGTGCGCCGCATGGTCTTCAACGCCGATGGCACCGTGAAGGACGCCCAGAAGCTCGCGTACCCGGACACGATCGAGGACATCGTCGGCGTCGTCGGCGTCCAGCCCTGATCTCAGGCGGCGCGGAGCAGCACGGCGGCGAGGACGAGCGCGGCGCCGAGCACGAGAAGGAGAGCCACGACGAGCGCGCGCCCGTACCGCGAACGGAACTGCGGGGCCGGCTCGTCGAGGTCGAGGGCGAGCGGACGCGCCTCGTGCTGCCTCGGCCCGGTGTAGTGCACCGCGCTGAAGCTCGCCGGGCTCGGGTTGGCAGGCGGCGGCGGCAGCGTCGCGTCCGCATCGGCGAGCAGCATGTCGGCCGCGAGCTCCGACATCGAGTCGACCTTCCGCGTCTGCGTCAGGTGGAGGTCGGGGGGCACGTCGGCAGGTCGCGGCTGCTTCTTCGCGATCATCGGCGGGGAGCCGGACTCTGCCACGGCACACGCGCGGACGCAGCCCGGATCCTGCGCCGTCCGCGACCGGCTGCGGGATCGCGCAACTTGCGCACGCTCGCCCACATCGGAGGGCGGGCGTCCTACGGCACGTCTATCCCCCAGCGCCCGCACGGCTGCCCGTAGAAGTCGAACTCGCCCAGGTACGTCATCCCGAGCTTCTGGGCGACGCCGCTCGAGGCGGTGTTGCCGCTTGCGATGTTCGCGATGAGGCGTCGCGCGTTCCAGCTCTGGATGGCGAAATCCCTGGCCGCGATCGCCGCCTCGGTGGCGATGCCCTGACGCCAGAACTGCGGGTAGACGGTCCATCCGAGCTCGACGACGTCGGGGTGACCGTCGCGAAGGAAGCCGCCGACCGTGCCGGCGACCTCGCCGGTGTCCCGCGTCTCGAGCATCCACCAGCCCTTTCCCTGGAGCGCCCACGTGCCGACCCCCGACGCGAAGCTGCGCCACGAGTTGCGCCGGTCGGTGATGCCCGCCAGGAACTTCGTGGCCACCGGATCCGCCATGTAAGCGGCATATCCGTCGAAGTCGCCGGGGCGAAACTCGCGGAGGAGGAGGCGCTTCGTGACGAGGCGCGGGATCTGGACGACGAACGGCTCCGCGAGCTCGAAGGACGGCGCTTCCATGACCGGCAGACTACCTCTTGCCGGCGGTGAGCGTCACCGCTAAGACGGCGCGTTTTCACGCTTTTCGAGGGCTCATCGCGCATGTTCGAGACGTCTCGCTGGTACTCGTCGCGCCTGTCGTGCGACGTCACGTTGAACCGCTGGGGTCACGCCGGTCAGCCCGTGCTCATGTTCCCGACCGCGGGCGGTGACGCGGGCGAGATCGACCGCTTCCTCATGGTGAAGGTGCTCGAGCCGCTGCTCGCCGCCGGACGGATCAAGCTCTACTCGTGCGACAGCGTCGCGGGGCGGGTGTGGTTCAACAAGGAAGGCTCCCCCGAGCACCGCATGTGGATGACCCACCAGTTCCACCAGTACGTGAAGCACGAGGTGGCGCCGGCCATCCGCACCGACTGCCGGACCCCCGATATCGGCATCTGGGCGGCAGGCTCCTCGATCGGCGCCTTCCACGCGGTGGCGGTGACGTGCCGGTTTCCGGATCTCTTCCATCGTGCGCTCGGGATGAGCGGCACGTACGATCTGATGCGGTTCATCGAGCGCCCCGAGCCCACCGACTACTTCTTCGTGTCCTCGCCCCTCCACTTCGTCCCCACGCTGGCCGGCCTGCACCTCGACGTGCTGCGCACCCGGTACATCCATCTCGCCTCCGGCGAGGGCAAGTGGGAGGACATCAACGAGAGCTTCCGCATGGGGAAGGTCCTCGGCGACATGGGCATCCCCAACTACGTCGAGTCGTGGGGCAAGCAGATGGATCACGACTGGGTGACGTGGCGCGCGAAGCTGCCCGGCATCCTCGACGCGTGGACGAAGCCCGAGACCGAGAGCTGAACCAAAGTGGCCATCCAGGACGACGTCGACAACACGCACGAGCACAAGACGACGACCGGCGAGCTGGTCGGCGACGAGCGGCGCCGCTTCATGCGGACCCTGCTCATCGAGCTGCGGGCCCTCGAGCGCATGCTGAGCGAGGGCATGTTCGAGCGCGGCGTCGCGCGCATCGGCGCCGAGCAGGAGATGTTCCTGGTGGACCGCGAGTACCACGTGTCGCCGTCGGCCCTCGACGTGCTGAAGCGCCTCGACGACCCGCACTTCACGACCGAGCTCGGCCTCTTCAACCTCGAGATGAACGCCGACCCGCAGCCGTTCGCGGGCAAGGGGCTCGCGCAGCTCCAGGGCCAGCTCGAGACGCTCTACGCCAAGGTGCAGAAGGCGGCCGCCGAGCAGGACGTCCAGCCGGTGCTCGCCGGCATCCTGCCCACCATCGGCAAGGCCGACCTCTCGCTGAAGAACATGGTCCCGAACCCGCGCTACCTCACGCTGAACCGCGTGATGACCGCGGCGCGCGGCGAGGGCTACGACATCTCGATCAAGGGGCTCGACGAGCTCGTCGCCAAGCACGACTCCCTCATGTTCGAGGCGTGCAACGCGAGCTTCCAGGTGCACCTGCAGGTCGCGGATCCGGACCGCTTCGGGCACGCCTACGACATCGCGCAGCTCTTGCTCGCGCCGGCGCTGGCGCTCGGCACCAACTCGCCGACCCTCTTCGGCAAGCGGCTCTGGGCCGAGACGCGCATCGCGCTCT
>JAQBQL010000063.1 GCA_028287035.1 Labilithrix sp.
GGCTCGACTTCCTCGACAAGTCGGTGCGCTTCGTCGAGAAGCAGCGCCTCGAGCAGCGGACCCTCTACGACATCGAGATGATGGAGCAGATGGGCTTCTGCAACGGCATCGAGAACTACTCGCGCCACCTGTCGAACCGGAAGCCGGGCGAGCCGCCGCCCACGCTCATCGACTACTTCCCGAAGGACTTCCTCCTCATCCTCGACGAGTCGCACCAGACCGTGCCGCAGATCGGGGCGATGTATCGCGGCGACCGCGCCCGGAAGGAGACGCTCGTCGAATACGGGTTCCGCCTGCCCAGCGCGCTCGACAATCGCCCGCTCCAGTTCGAGGAGTTCGAGACGCACATCCGCAACTGCATCCACGTGTCCGCGACCCCGGGCGAATACGAGATGCAGAAGGCGGGCGGCAGCTTCGTCGAGCAGGTCATCCGCCCGACCGGCCTCATCGACCCGCAGATCGAGGTCCGCCCCGTCGCTGGACAGGTCGATGACCTCCTCGTCGAGATCCGCGATCGCGCCTCGAAGAACGAGCGCGTGCTCTGCACGACCCTCACCAAGCGAATGGCCGAGGATCTCACGGACTACTACCGCGAGCTCGGCGTGCGGATCCGCTACCTGCACTCGGACATCGACACGCTCGAGCGGATCGACATCCTGCGCGATCTCCGGCTCGGCGAGTTCGACGTGCTCGTCGGCATCAACCTCCTCCGTGAAGGGCTCGACCTGCCCGAGGTGTCGCTCGTCGCCATCTTCGACGCCGACAAGGAGGGCTTCCTCCGCAGCCCGCGCTCGCTCATCCAGACCATCGGGCGCGCCGCCCGTAACGTGAACGGCCGCGTCATCATGTATGCGGACAACGTGACCGCGGCCATGAAGCGCGCGATGGACGAGACCGATCGACGCCGCATCATCCAGGAGGCGTACAACACCGAGCACGGGATCGTGCCCGCCACGATCATCCGCGCGATCATGAACATCAACCCGGCGGCGGGGACCACGGACTATTACGAGATCCCGAAGGTGCCGAAGTCGGGGAAGTTCCCCAAGTCTTCCGACCTCGACATCTCCGAGCAGATCCGTGCGATGCGCACCGAGATGTTCACCGCGGCCGAGGCGCTCGACTTCGAGCGCGCCGCGCGCGTGCGCGACGAGCTGAAGCGGCTCGAGGGGCTCGCGGGCAAGGACGGCATCGTCGTCGACCCGACGTACGATCCGTACGCAGGCGCGCCGAAGAAGACCAAGAAGAGCGCGGCGCGCAGCAGCGCGAGCAGCTCGAACAGCGCGGCCAGCAAGGCCAAGGCCAGCGGAAGCCGCGGCCGCTACAAGCGCTGACGCACGCGCTCACGACGCACGGACGCGCTCGCTCGTTCGTGCTCGCGCTGTCCAGCACCTGGACGCGTCCGAGACGCGCGCGCGTCCAGCGACTGGACGGAGGTGGTGGAGCGCGGACCTCCCACCTTCACGTCGCTCCATGCACGCCGTTCGAACGATTCCGATGAGGCTCGCCGAAATGGCGACACGTCACTTCTATCCGCACACCAAAGTGAGCGTGTGACTCCCGTTTAACTTCGCCTCGCGCGAATTCGCGCGCAATGATGCGCTCGTTCGGCTGAGAGAAGTGCCGGCGTGTGAGCGTGCGTGATGCCGCGTGCCCCCCGCGAGCCGCTGCCACGGACGGAAAATTCTGACAGAGCTCCCTGCCTGGGGGCTCCGTCGACGCATGCACAGAAACACGGAGAATCCCGATGAAGACGCGAATGCTCAAGCTTGCTGGTCTCGGTGCGTTGGCGGTGCTCGCCGGTTGTTCGCAGGCGGGCGACACGGACTCCGGCGGTGGAGACGGAAAGCCCGGCAATGCCATCGAGCTTCGTCCCATATCGCTGAGTGGCAATGACGCGGTCGAGCTGGACCAGATCGGCACTGCCGCGGTTCGCTTCGCCACGCTGCGCCGCGTCGATCTCGGTCTCTCCATCCGCGACGAGCTGCGCGTCAACAACGTGCGACGCGGCGCGGGCAGCGCCACGCACGTGCGCATGGGCCAGTACCTCGACGGCGTGCGCGTCTTCGGCGGCGACGTCGTGGCGCATGCCAGCAGTGACGCGATCACCGGCCTCTCGGGCCGCCTCGCGACGCACCTCGACGACTTCGACGTGAAGCCCGCCCTCTCGGCCGACGCCGCCGCGACCGCCGCGAAGGCCGACTTCGCGGGCAACGAGACGTTCACGTTCGAGCGCGAGTCCACCGAGCTCGTCGTGCTCCCGGCGGAAGAAGGAGCGGGCGCGACCCTGGCCTACCGCGTCGAGTTCTACACCGAGCTCCAGAACGGCCGCGCTCCTGCGCTGATGAACACGTTCGTCGACGCGAAGACCGGCGCCATCGTGAAGAAGTTCAACGCCATCCACACCCTGTCGCAGGCGAGCGGCCCCGGCGGCAACGCGAAGGTGCCCCGCACCTGGAGCAACGCGCTCGACGTGGAAGCGTCGGGCTCCACCTACGTGGAGAACACGACCCGCCTCAAGACGGTGACGCTCGCCGGCAAGACCTCGGGCACGGGCACGGTGATCAGCGGCTCCCTCAGCAACATCGGCGACGCCGCGGAGAACGACGCGCACGGGTTCGCCGAGGTCACGCTCAACATGCTGAGCGAGTGGATGGGCTACAACTCGATCGACGAGGCCGGCTACAAGATCAACAGCCGCGTCCACTACAGCAAGAACTACGAGAACGCGTACTGGGACGGCACCCAGATGACGTATGGCGACGGGGCCGCCACCTTCTATCCGCTGAGCGGCGCGGTCGACGTGGTCGCCCACGAGATCGACCACGGCTTCACGTCCTACCACTCGAACCTGAGCTACACGGGCCAGTCGGGCGGCATGAACGAGGCCTTCTCCGATATCGCGGGAACGATCGCGGAGTTCTACTTCAAGGGAAGTAGCGCCGACTTCGACATGGGCCGCGACATCTTCAAGGGCTCGGGCGCGCTCCGCTACATGTGCAATCCCACCGCGGACGGCGGCTCGATCGACAATGCCGCCGATTACACGTCGAGCCTCGACGTCCACTATTCGAGCGGCGTCTACAACAAGTCCTTCTGTCTCGCCGCCAAGCGCCTCTCCAGCGGCAGCCCGACCGGCGCCGCGACGGTCGACGGCGTGCGCCGCGCCGGCAAGGCCTACTACGAGGCGAATGCCAACTACTGGACGGCCAGCGCCACCTTCAAGACGGGCTGCGTCGGCGTCCTCGACGCAGCCAACGCGCTCGGCTACTCGGCCGCCGACGTGGCGAGCCTGCAGCAGTCGTTCGCGGACGTCGGCGTGGCCTGCGCCCCGACCGGCGGCACCGGCGGCGGCGGCGGCGGCACCAACGCCATCCCGACCACCTCGATCACCTCGCCCGCGAGCGGCAGCACGGTGAGCGGCACCGTGACGGTCACCGCGACCGCGGCCGACAGCGACGGCACCGTCGCGAAGGTCGTGTTCAAGCTGCCCGACGGCACGAGCGTGACCGACACGACCTCCCCCTACAGCGTGACGTGGAACAGCACGACGTTCCCCGACGGCGCGGGCACGATCACGGCGACCGCCACCGACAACACCGGCGCGACGAGCACCGCCTCGACCGTCAACGTCACGGTCGCGAACGGCACGGGCGGCGGCGGCGGCGGGACCGGCGACTGGTCGGCCTCGGCGACCCCGAACGCAGCGCTCAAGGACCTCACGGCGGTGTGCGCCAGCGTCAGCGTCACGGGCGCCGGCAACGCGGCCGACGTGAAGCTCGATCTCTCCGGCACCCACACGTACCGGTCGGTGCTGAAGGCGACGCTCGCGCACAACGGGACGACGGCGACGGCGTTCGCCACGAAGACGTTCCCGTCCAGCTCGGGCACGTTCTCTCTCGCCAGCAAGGCCATCGCCGGCTTCTCGGGCAGCGCGACGGGCACCTGGACCCTCTGCGTGACCGACAGCGACGGCTACGGCGACAGCGGCACGCTGAAGTCCTTCAGCGTCCACGACTGACGGACCGACCCGGCTGACCGCGGATCGACCTGCTCTGGCTCCGGCTAGAGCAGGTCGGTTCGTTTCGAAGCCTTGAGGGCCTCGACGACGAGGCGCACGTCCTGGGCGCGCTCGCGCGGGATCACCAGGATCGCGTCCTCGGTCTCCACCACCACGAGGTCGTCGACGCCGACCAGCGCGACGACCTTCTTCCCGTTCGGAAGGGCGCGAACGAGGTTGTTCTTGCCGTCGATGGCGATCGCGTTCTCCGAGAGCGCATTGCCATGCGCGTCGGCGGTGCCGAGCTCCCAGGCCGACTGCCAGCTGCCGACGTCGTTCCACCCGAACTCGCCGGGGACGACCGCGAGCCCGCCCGCCTTTTCCATGACGCCGTGGTCGATCGAGATGCTCGGCAGGGTGGGGAAGACGGACGCGAGCACGTCCGTGCCGGCGGCGCCGACCGCCCCGCTCGCGGCCGCGGCGGCGTCGATCTGGGCGATTCCGCGGGCGAGCTCGGGCAGGTGCTCGCCGACGAGCTTCGACATGTCCTTCGCGCGGAAGAAGAACATCCCCGCGTTCCACAGGTGCTTGCCGCCGGCGAGGAACTGCTCGGCGCGCGCGCGGTCCGGCTTCTCGACGAAGCGCGCCACCGCCTTGGCCCCGCTGCCTGCCAGCGGCTCACCGACCTCGATGTACCCGTAGCCGGTCTCGGCGCGGGTCGGGACGATGCCGACGGTGGTGACGTGGCCGGCCGCCGCGGATGCCAGCGCGCGTTCCAGCACGCGCCGGAACTCGGGCTCGTCGGCGATGAAGTGGTCGCTGGGCAGGACCGCGACGAGCGCGTCCGGGTCGAGCCGCTCGATGGTGGCGGTCGCCCAGGCGATGCACGGCGCGGTGTTGCGGGGCGCGGGCTCGCAGAGGATCTGCGCGGCCGGGACGCCGGGCACCGCGTGCATCGTGCCTTCCCTCAGGTGCTCGCCGGTGACGACGATGACGCGGTCCTCGGTCACGAGCGGGGCGAGCCGCCGGACCGTCGCGGCGAGGAGGCTCTCGTCGCTGCGGCCCGCGAGAGGAAGGAGCTGCTTCGGGCGGCTGCTCCGCGAGGCGGGCCAGAAACGCGTGCCGGCTCCGCCTGCCATGATCACCGCGTAGACCTTCGACATGGCCGGAGCATGGCATGAAAAAGGCCGAAAAGTCGCGCGATCCCGGAGGGTCCTCTAGAACCGATCCAGCGTGCCGAGACCGACGACGTTCCCCACGTTTTTCCTGCTCGTGCTTCTGGCGGCGCTCCTCGCCGGTTGCGAACGTGACGGCGTCCCGCCGCTCGTCGAGGTCACCGAGATCGCGCCCCGCGAGATCGAGGTCGGCGATCGCATCGAGCTCCAGGGCGCCGGCTTCCCGCAGGGCCGCACCGCGCGCGTCACCTTCCGCGGGACGGTGCACCGCCCCGGCGAGGCGCCCGTCACCGGCGTCTCGGTGGAGGCCGAAGGCGTCGTCACGGGCAGCGACAGCATCGAGGTGCCGGTCACCGAGCGTCTCGAGGAGCGCTTCTGCGGTCACGGCGACCACGCGGCGCACACGACGATGGAGGGGGACCTCGAGGTGGCCTTCGCGTCGAGCGTCCCCGGGGCCGCTCCCCTGGTCGGCACGATGCACGGCATGTCGCTCGACATCACGCCGTCCTCGGTGCGGGCCAGCGTGGTCGACGCCCGCATGGGCGAGGGGCGGCGCGTGCTCGCCTATCTCGGGGTGACGCCGGGGCCCGCCTCGCCCCGCGGCATCCCGATCGAGAAGCTCGAGCCCGGGTCACCCGGCGAGCGCGCGGGCTTCCAGGTCGGCGATCTCGTGGCGGCGGTCGACGGCGTGCACGTGCGCGAGCCGTCCGACGTCGCGCCCGCCTCGGCGCGGAGCGCGCAGATCACCTTGCGCCGCGAAGGCGGCGGGGCCGAGGAGACGAAGACGGTCCCGATGATCGGCTATGCGGGCGCGCGCATCCCGACCGAGTACCTCCCGGCGCTCCTCCTCGTCGGCCTCGCGCTCGCGGTGCTGCTCCTGCTGGTGCTCCCTGCGCCGGCGGTGGCGTCGGCCCTCGAGCTCCGGGTGGCGCGGCGGCTGAGGAGCGCGGGACCGGCGCGCCTCGCCCGGGCGCTCTTCGGACGCGGTCCTCGCGCGGCCTTCTCGGGGCTCGCCTCGCTGCTGGTGGGCACGTTCGCGCTCGGTCCGTACGTCGCGTCGGCCGACTTCGACCTGGTCGTCCTCCTCGCCATCGCGCTCGCGCTGCTGCTCGGAGCGCGCATGGCGGGCACCGGCTCGGCGCTCGCCTCGCTGAAGGCAGCGCTCGACGTCGGCCTCGCCGGTCTCGTCCTCGGCGCCGCGTCGGTCGGGGTCGTCGTGTCGGGCGGAGCCCTCCGTCTCGCCGAGATCGTGAGGGCGCAGGGCGGAGCGCCCTGGGAGTTCGCCGCGGTCCGTCAGCCGGCGAGCGCCGCGCTGGCGATGGCGTACGTCGGCGCGCTGCTCGTCCTCCTGCGCGGCCGCGAGGACGGCGCCCTCCTCGCCCACGCGCGCCTCGACGAACGAGCGCCCGACGCGACCGCCCGGCCCGCGTCCTCGCCGGTCACGTCGCGCGAGGCGAACGGCGTCCTCCTCGAGCGCCTCGGCCTCCTCGTCGCCTCGGCGCTCGGCGTCGCGCTCTTCTTCGGCGGCTGGCAGCTGCCCGGCGTCGAGGTGCGGGGCGCGCCGCTCCAGGTCCTCGCCGCCGTGCTCTTCGTGGCGAAGACGTGGGCGCTGTGCGGGGCGCTGCTCGGCGCCGCCGCCATCGCCTCGCCGTGGTCCGCGCAGGCGTCGCGCGCGTTCGTCCTGCGCCGCCTCGTGCCGGCGCTCCTCGCAGGCGTGCTCCTCGTCGCGCTGACGCGTCGCCTGCCGCCGAGCGAGTCACTCGAGGCCGCGCTCGGGGTCACGCTCGTCGCGGCGCTCGTCCTGCTCTCGCTCCGCGCCGCCCTCCGCATCCGGGGCGCGTGGCGTCGTCCGGAACCGCACGCCAGCCCGTTTTTGTAGGCCAGCTCGAAGGCGGTCGGCGGTAGCCTAGGACGCCACAGATGTTCGAGACCGCGGGCACACTCACGATCGTCGAGATCGTCTCGTCGCTCGTCGCGCTCGTGGTGCTGCCGATGCTCTGGTCGGGATTCGCGGCCTTCGCGGAGCTCCGCGGCGCCGGTGACGCGCGACCCAGGAGCGCCGTGCTCGCGGTGCGCGTCGCCATCGCCGGCTCGGCGCTCACCGTCGTGCTCGCCGCCTTCCACGCGGTCCGCGCATCGCTGGCGCCTCCCGGGCAGGTCGCGCAGCAGCACGTCAGCACCCTCGCTCGGTTCGGGTCGCTCGACATCGGGCTCGACCTCGTCCGCGACCCGACCTCGTCGGCGTGTGCGCTGCTGGCGGCGGTGATCGGGTTCGCGGCGGTGCTCCATGCCGCGTGGACCGCGCCGGCTCGCATCGCGGGCCGCCTCGCGTGGACGGGCCTCGCGACGGCGGCCGTGATCCTCGTCGCCATCGCCGATGGTCTGCCGTGCCTCGCCATCGGTCTCCAGCTCGCGACGCTCGCCGGCTGGGCGCTCGCCGGCGGCGGGCGGACGCGCGTGCTCGTCCTCGCGCTGGCCGGTGACGTGGCGCTCGTCTTCGCGGGCTGGGTGCTCTTCTGGTCGCTCGGCGGCAGCTTCAGCACGTCGGGGTTCACGCCCGATCCGCTCCCTCGCTTCGCGATCGTCGCGGTCCCCGAGGCGCCGCGGGCCGACGGAAAGGCGAGCGTCGCGCTCACCACGTACACCGACGCGCTCGTCAGCTCGGACGACGGTCCGCCGCTGCCCAATGAGCCGGTGCGTGCGCCGTTCCTCGCGGTCCTCGAGCCGGGCGTCTACTCGTTCCGGATCCAGGCGAGCGCCGCCACCGCCGACATGCTGGTCACGCACGTGACGCTCGCGCCGGGCCGCTCGTACGTGCTGACGCCGTACGGTCCCACGACGAGCTTCTCGAACCTCGACGACCAGCTCCAGGTGCCGCGTCCGACGCCCTCCGGCGCGACCTCGATGCGGACGGTGCTCGCGTCACGGGTGTTCGGCGGCGTGCGCGTTGCGAGCGTCGTCGGGCTCCTCGCGGTGCTCGCCGCGCTGCTGCGCCTCGCTCTCCTCGCGAAGACGCAGCAGGGCGGTCTTGCCTACGCGCTCGAGGCGATCCCGCCGGTCGTCATCGCCATCCACATGTTGCCGCTGGTCGATCCGGGCGCCGCGCTCGGGCTCGCCATCCTGCCCGCGTTCATGGGTCTCCTGCTCGCCGGCGACGCCGCGGCAGCGGGCTCGTCGGACCGCGTGCCGCGCGCGGTGGTCGCGTCGCTCGCTGCCCTGGCGGTCGCCGCGGTCCTCGTCGGCGAGCCCGCCGGCGCCATGGTGATCCTCGTCGCCGCGGGTCTCGGCGGCGCCGCGTCGACCACCGCGCTCGACGCGGAGGCCGACGTCCGCTGGCTCGGCATGGCATCGGCGAGCCTCGCCGGCGTGCTGCCGGGCGCCGGCTCGTCGGCGGGGATTGCCTCCGCGCTGCAGGGCTCGCTCGTCGCCGCCTCGCTCGGCCATCCGGCGGGCGCCGCGGTGGCGCTCCTGCTCGCCGGCTCCGCCCTGCTCGTCGCCCTGGCCGCCTTTCGCGTGTATGGTGCAAGCATCCGGCAGCCCCTTCCGACTCGCGGCAAGGTGGGTCCCCGCACCATGGCGCTCGCGCTGGCCGCGCTCTCGCTCATGGGCGGCGCGGTGCTCGGCGTCGGCAGCTCGCAGCTCGGCGGGCGCACCGTGCCGCTGGCGAGGCGCCTCGTCGACCCGCCGGGCGGCGTCGACGCGTACCCGAAGGTCATGATCCTCGCGCTGCTGATCACGGTCGCCATGGCGGTGCTCGGCCTGCTCGCGGCAAGGCGGGCGAGCACCACCAGGGAGCCGCCGGCCTGGCTCGCGTCCTTGGCCTTCCCGGTCACCGTCGTGGGCCGCGTCGCCCGCCGCGCGAGCGCGCTCGTGTGGTTCTTCGTCCGTTCGGTGACGGTCATGAACGAGGACGTCATCGACGACGCGGCCGACGCGGCGAGCTCGGCGCTGGCCCGGCTCGGGCGCCTCGTGGGGCGGCGCGGGCCCAGCGCCGGCGCAGCGGCAGCCACGGCAGGCGACGATCCGCGCGCCTTCGGTCGCTTGGAGCTCGTCCTCGTGACCTTCATGGTAACGGTCCTCGGCGTCGTGGTTCTCTCCTCGGTGGTCCTCGGTTGATGGTCGTCACGCGGACGCTCCGTCACCTCGCGCGCGTGGTGCTCTTCGTGGTCCTCGGCTTCGTCGCCCTGGGCGCCGCGGCGCGCGTCGCTTGGGCCGAGGAGCCGCGACGCGCCGGCAACGTGCACCTCGAGAATGCCTCGGGCGCGCGCGGCCCGATCGAGCTGCGCTTCGGGCAAGAAGGCTTCACGGGCGAGATGTCGATCGTCAACGAGGGCAAGGAGCCGCTCCTCGTCTCGCGCCTGACCGTCCGGGGCGACGCCGCCGATCCGCGCTCTCCGCCGAAGCTGACCGTCCGCATGAACGAGGGCACCTTGCCGGTCACCCTCGCGCCTGGCGCCTCGAAGAAGGCGACGATCACCTGGGTCGCCGAGCGTGGCGTCCGCCTCCGCCAGCTGTACGGGCACCTTCTCGTCACCTCCTCGGACGAGCAGACCGGTGAGGCTGCGATCGGCGTCCGTGCCCAGCTGCCCGGCGGGCTCGGCCCCCTCGAAGGACACCTCGTGTCGCTCCTCATCGGCGTTCCGCTGCTGGGCGCGCTCCTCACGCTGCTCGCGCGCGCGCTCGGCCGGCGCGACGATCACACCCCGCATCGCATCGCGGCCGTGGCCCTCGCCGTCCAGGCCGCCCTCGCGCTCTACGTGTTCGTCCGGTTCGCGCCGGACGTCTCCCGGCTCGACGGCAACGACGGCCTCCAGTTCATCGAGCACGGCGTGTGGATCCGCGGGCTCTCTGCGGAGATCTTCTTCGGTGTGGACGGTACGAGCGCCGCCACCCTCGTCGCCACGAGCCTCGTCGGCTTCTTCGCGATCCTGCCCGAGCGCGTCGTCCCGCGCGGCTCGGCCGGCTACCACGCCGCGTACCTGGCGCTCGCCGCGGCGGTGCCGGGCGCGCTCTGCGCGATGGATGGCCTCCTCTTCGTGCTCTTCGTGGCCCTTGCCGTGCTCGCGGCGACGCTCCTCGTCGCGGGCTGGGGCGGGGCGGGGCGCGAGACCGCGGCGCTCAAGCTCGGCATGTTCGGCGCCTTCGCGGTGCTCTGCCTCCTGGTCGCCGTCATCGCCGTGTCTCGCGCCGCCGACGCGACGTTCCTGGTCGACGGGACGAAGACCTCCACCACCTTCAGCCTGCCCGAGCTGTCGCGCGTCGCGCTCGGCGCCAAGGGCGTGAAGCTGTTCGGCGGCGCGCTCGTGAAGGTGGCGTTCCTGCTGGTCCTCGTGGCGAGCCTCGTCCTGCTCGGCGCCTTTCCCATGCATGCGTGGCTCGCCCCGACGTTCGCCGCGTCGAGCACCGCCGCGGGCGCGCTCGTCGCCAGCGCCCTCCCGGCGATCGGCGCGTGCGCCCTCCTGCGCATCGGCTGCGGCGTGCTCCCGGAAGGGATGCGCTGGGCCTCGGGCGTGGTGGTCGCGCTCGGCGCGGTGAGCGCCGCCTACGGTGCGCTCGCGGCGCTCGGGCAGAGCGACCTCCGCAAGCTCGCCGCCGCGGCGACGACCGCCCAGGTGGGCTTTCTCCTCCTCGGCGCAGGCTCGCTCACGCCTCAGGGGCTGTCCGGCGCGATGGTCCTCCCCGCGATGCGGGCGCTCGGGTGCGGGCTCTTCCTCGTCGCCACCGGCGCGGTCGAAGCGCGGGCCCACACGCGCGAGCTGGCGCGGCTCGAGGGCGTCGCCCAGCAGATGCCGGGCTGGTCCGCCGTGCTCACCGTGGCCGCGCTCGCCCAGGCCGGCGTGATGGGCATCGGCGGCGCGTGGGGACCCGTCATGGCGCTGCTCGGCGCGCTTCCCAACTACCCGCCGCTCGCGCTGCTCGGCGCCCTCGGCCTCGTGCTCGCCGCGGCCGCGCACTTCTTCGCGGTGTCCCGCGTCGTCTTCGGCGGCCTCGCGCCCGAGTGGCAGCGCAGCCCGCTGCTCGAGCCCTTCGGCGGCCGGTTCCCGGATCTGAGCAGGCGTGAGTGGCTGAGCGTCGCGCCCCTCGCGCTCCTCGTCGTGCTCCTCGGCGTGTGGCCCGCCGCGCTGTTCGCGTCGACGACGGGCACCGTGCGCGATCTGACGAACGCGGTCAGCCCCCCCGGGCCCGACCAGATCGCGTCCCTCTAGTCGACTACTTCTTGGTCGGCTTCTTCGTGTCCGCGGGCTTCTTGCCGGCGGGCGCGGCGGCCTTCTCGGCGGCGGGCGGCGCGACCACGAAGGCGACGGCAAGAGCGCCGGCGCGCTTGGCCCCGCCGAGGTTCTCGAACTTGCCGAGCGTCGCGGCCTTGCCGGCGCCGGACGTCCACGAGACGGTGCCGTCGTCGCCGACGCTGACCTTGTCGCCCTTGGCGAGCGTGAGGTCGTCACCCGAGAAGCTGCCGTATGCGGTGGCCGACTCGCCCGCCGTGACCGCGCCGTCGCCGCCGACGTTGAGCAGGCTCTTGCTGCCGTCCGCGTTCTGCAGCGTCATGCCGGAGATCTTCGCGACCGCCTTGCCGCCGCTCGAGACGGTGCCGTCCGCCTTCAGCTCGAGGGCCTTCTTGCCCTTCAGCGCGGCCTTCGCGTTGGCCGTCGGGAGCGAGAGCGTCGCCGCGGGGGGCGGGGTCGAGTCGCTGGAGGCGCTGCTGCCGGTCGCGCCGCCATCGACGCTGCCCGTCGTGTCGGGCATGCCCGGCATGTCGGCCGAGGCCGAAGCATCGAGGGCGTCCGACTCGGGCGGATGTGCCGGCTTCTTCGAGCCGCAGGCAGCGGTCGCGAGCAGCGCGAGGAGGGAGACGGAGGCGAAGGTGTATTTTGCAACGCGGAGCATGGCGGCGGAGCCTACTTCATGGCTCCACGACCAACAACAAGCAGCGGCGCGAGCCGTTACTCCTTGAGCGCCTCGGCGCCGCCGATGATCTCCATCAGCTCCTTCGTGATCGCCGCCTGGCGGGCGCGGTTGTAGACGAGGGTGAGGCGTCCGATCATGTCCTTCGCGTTGCGCGTCGCCGCGTCCATCGCGGTCATACGCGCGCCGAGCTCGCTCGCCTGGCTCTCGAGGAGAGCGCGGTAGATCGAGGTCTCGACGTACATCGGCATGAGCCGCTCGAGCACCGCGCGCTCGTTCGGCTCGAAGCTGTACTCGGTCGGCTCGAGCGCGCCCTCGGCGCGGGCCGGCGGCTCGGGCAGCGGAAGCAGCATCTCGGTCGTGACCTGCTGCGTGATCGCGCTCTTGAACTCGTTGTAGACGATGTAGACACTGTCCACTTCCGCCTTCACGAACCGCTGCGTGACGTACTCCGCCACCATGCGCGCCTTGGCGATGTCGAGACCCTCGTAGAGCTTCGGGAAGTCGAACGCGATCGTCGCGCGCCGCCGCGTGAGGAACTCGCGCGACTTCTTTCCGATGGTGACGATCTGGACCTCGGCGCCGGCGTCGGTCTTTTCGCGCCAAGCCTTGAACGCCGCCTTGCTGGCGTTCGCGTTGAAGGCGCCGGCGAGGCCGCGATCGCCCGAGAGGACGATCAGCATCACGTTCTTCTCGGGCCGGCGCTCGAGGAGCGGGTGCAGGCTCCCGTGGGTGCCGCCCGCCGAGTACTCGAGGTCGGTTTGCTTCTCGACCATCGCTGCCGAGACGCCCGCGAGGATCTCGTGGGTCTTCAGCGCGTACGGGCGAAGCGCCTGGATGCGCAGCTGCGCGCGGTTCAGGCGCGCACCGGCCACCATCTTCATCGCGCGCGTGATCTTCTGCGTCGCCTTGACGCTCGTGATCCGCTTGCGAATGGTCTTCAGCGAGGGCATGCGCCTTTACCTCAGTTCTTCTTCTTGGAGTCTTTGGCCGGCGCAGCCTTGCTGCTGCTGCTCTCGCCGCCGAACGCCTTGCCGAAGTCCTTGAGGGCCGTCTTCAGGAGGTCCTCGGTGTCCTTGTCGAGCGCCTTCTTGGTGCGGATCGTCTCGAAGATCTGCGGATGCTTCGAGTCGATGAACGCGTAGAACTGGCGCTCCCACTCGCCGAGCTTCGACACCTCGACGCCGTCGAGGAAGCCCTTCGTGCCGGCGTAGATCAGGACGACCTGCTTCTCGACGGGCTGCGGGACGTACTGTCCCTGCTTCAGGATCTCGACGAGGCGCGCGCCGCGCTCGAGCATGTTGCGCGTGACCTGATCGAGGTCGGAGGCGAACTGGCTGAACGCCGCCTTCTCGCGGTACTGCGCGAGATCGAGCTTGATGGATCCGGCGACGCCCTTCATCGCCTTGATCTGCGCGCTGCCGCCGACGCGGCTGACGGAGATGCCGACGTTGATGGCGGGACGAACGCCCGAGTAGAAGAGGTCGGCCTCGAGGAAGATCTGGCCGTCGGTGATCGAGATGACGTTGGTCGGGATGTACGCCGAGACGTCACCGGCCTGCGTCTCGATGATCGGGAGCGCCGTGAGCGAGCCGCCCGAGAGCGGGTCCTTGACGATCTCGAAGGGGCCTTCCTTGGCCTTCGTCTTGAGCTGCTTCTTCAGCTCCTCTTTTTCCTTCTTGTCCGTCTTCTCGGAGGTGGCTTCCCACTTCGCGAAGAGCGCTTCGTCGGACTTCTTCCAGAGCTCGAGCTCGGAGGACTCGTGGCCCTGCTCGCCGATGTGCACCGTCGCGTCGCCGACCTTTTCCCAGGTCGAGCCCTTCGGCAGGACCGCGTTGCGGTCGGCCATGCGGGCCGCGCGCTCGAGGAGGCGCGAGTGAATGTAGAAGACGTCGCCCGGGTACGCCACGCGGCCCGGCGGGCGGCGGATGAGGAGCGAGAGCTGGCGGTACGCGACGGCCTGCTTCGACAGATCGTCGTAGACGACGAGGGCGTGACGGCCGCTGTCGCGGAAGTACTCCGCCATCGTGACGCCGGTGTACGGCGCGATGTACTGGAGCGGGGCCGAGTCACTCGCGCCGGAGATGACGATGGTCGTGTACTCCATCGCGCCGTGGCGGGTCAGCTTGTCGACGACGGCGGCGACGGTCGACTGCTTCTGCCCGATGGCGATGTAGAAGCAGTAAACGCCGAGGCCCTTCTGGTTGATGATCGCGTCGAGCGCGACGGCGGTCTTGCCGGTCTGGCGGTCGCCGATGATGAGCTCGCGCTGGCCACGGCCGATCGGGACCATCGCGTCGATGGCCTTGATGCCCGTCTGGAGGGGCTCCTTGACCGGCTGGCGCTGGAGGATGCCGGGGGCCTTGACCTCGACGCGGCGGCGGTGCGGCGAGTCGATGGCGCCCTTGCCGTCGATGGGCTGGCCGAGGGCGTTGACGACGCGGCCGATGAGGGCCTCGCCGACGGGGACGTCGAGGATGCGGCCCGTGCGCTTGACCGTGGCGCCTTCCTTGATGCCGCCGATGTCGCCGAAGAGCGCGGCGCCGACGTTGTCCGCCTCGAGGTTGAGGGCGAGGCCCATGAGGCCGCCCGGGAACTCGAGGAG
>JAQBQL010000076.1 GCA_028287035.1 Labilithrix sp.
GCGTGGTCCCGTCGAGTCCGGCTAGCGCCGTCAAGGCGAGCGGCGGCGCCCCGCCGGCGACTCCCGCGCCCCGGCCGGCCCCGTCGCCCGCGCGGACGCCCGCTCCCCGTGCGCCGCGATCGGAACCGGGGCCGCTCGCCCCTCCGCCCCCCGCCGCGAGCCCCGCTGCACCGAAGGTGCCGTCGCCGAGCGACATCGTCTTCTAGGTCGTCACGCCTTTTCGCGGCCGCGGCAAAATCGGATAGGCTTTCCGGGCAGTATGGGAGCCGAGCGAGACGACGCCGTACCCAAGCGACGCAGGGCAGGGACCGATCCCGGCCTCGGCGGTCATCCCGTGGGGAGCGGACATCCTGCGGGGAGCGGGCATTCGCGCGCGGCCCGGGTCGACACTGCGCGCGCGCCCGAGGACGACGGCTCCGCGGCCCTCCACGGCTCGCCCGTCCACGACGACCCGGCGCACGACGCCCCGGAGGCGGTCGACTTCGACGCGCTGCATGCGGCGCTCGGCGATCCGCCCGGCCTCGGCGACGCGCTCGCGCCGGGGGACTTCGATGGTCCGTACCCGGACGCCGCCGACCCGTACGGCGAGCCGCTCGAGGACGAAGACGCGCACGATCCCCGCGAGCACGCGCAGGTGGACTGGAACGACGGCGCGCACGACGACGACGCGGACACGGACGACCCCGGTGCCGTGGAGACGGAGGAGCGCATCGGAGAGTCCGACGGGCGCTCCAGCGCGCAGTACGCGTCCTCACGCCCGCACACCATCCCGCCGTCCCAGCTCCCGAGCGAGGACCTGAACGCGCCGCCGGTCATCGTCGCCACCGAGGACACCGTGCCTTCGGCGCCGCCGCAGATGACGGTGCCGCTCGCCTCGCGTCCGATGGGCCACACCCCGCAATCGGGCGTACCGATCGTCCAGGGTGCCGGCCTCCGCCCGGGCAGCAGCCCACACGTGCTCGCCGGCGCAGCGCCCGTCGGCCATCCCGCGTCGGCCCCGCACCTGCGGGCGAGCCAGCCAGGTCCGGTGTCCTCGCCACAGCTGCTGGGCGAGCCGGCGTACCCGCGGGGCGCCTCGCAGATGACGGTCCGCATGGCCGATCGTCCGCTCGCGCCGGCGGTCGGGCTGCACTCGCGCCGCGGCAAGGTCGAGACGCTGGTGGTCCGTCCGCGCGGTCCGTCGGCGAAGCAGAAGCTCTTCGCGTTCATGGCGATGCTCCTCCTCGTGACCGCCTGCGGGATCGCCGTCATCGTGTGGAGGAAGCCCGCGTGGATCGGCCTCGAAGGTCTGACTGGCCCCGCCGCGACGCAGGCCGCGCCGCCGGTCACGCGGCCCGCGCCGCCTGCCGCGGCCGGAGCGGCTCCCTCTTCGCGCTGATCCCGCCCTTGGCCCGCCCCGTCACCCGGGCGGGGTGCGGACGCACACGCGGCCGACCAGCGCGATCTCGGCGCAGACGGGCAGCTGGCCGGTGCAATCGGCGTTCGTCGTGCACTCGTCCGAGCAGAATGATCCGGCGCCGTCCGGACCCTCCACGCAGAGCGCGCTCGCGCACGCGTTCGAGCCGTCCGCGCCCGGGCACGGGTCGATGCCGTTCCTGCCGGTGCCGCGAGCGCCGGTACGGCACGCGCAGCCGTCCGCCTCGCTACACTCGCAACGGAGCGCCGCCGCGCAGTCGCGGTCGAACGTGCACGCGTCGCCATCGCCGCCCGCGCCGTTCGCGTCCTTGCCTCCCGCGTCGGGGACGTCCCCGTCGTCGCGCGCGTCGGCAACGGCAGCGTCCGGGGCGTCGACCGCGGCGTCGGCCGCCGGCCCCGACGCGCCGCCGTCGCTCGAGCTACAACCGCCGAGCGGGCCGAGCAGCGCGCCGCCGAAAGCCATCGCGAGGCACGCCGACACGAGGAGAGAAGAGCGCCCGGCCATGCCTCGACGGTACCAGCAATCTTGGCCCGCGGTCACCGCCGCCGCTACTCGATCGGGCATGAACGAACGCCGTCGGAGCCGCAGCGCAGACACGGACGAGGCCCTCGGTCTCCTGCTCGCCGCGGTGAAGGAGCGAAGCCCGGTGTCGTCGGTCGCGCTCGTCGATGCGGCGGGGTTCGTGGTGAGCGGCATCGGTACCGCCGAGGAGCTCGCGGTGCTCGCCGTCGTGGCGCGTCCCGCCTCTCGCGGCACGATCACGCCGCTGTGCGAGGAGCTCACCGAGGGCACCGACATCCTTGCCTCCGAGGTGGTCACGCCCGCCGGCACGATGATCCTCGCGGCGCTCGGCGAGCGCGTCGCCCGCATGCACGAGGCCATGTGCGGGGTCGCGCGCATCCTCTGCCACGCCTGACCGTCAGCCGGTCCGCGTGACGAGCGTTCCGCACGGGTCAGTGGCGAGGCCGCGGGTAGCGGGCGGGCACGGCGACGCTCGTGTCCTCCGGCCACGCATGGCGCGGATACTTCCGCATCAGCTCCTTGCGGATCGCCGGGTAGTGACGCTCCCAGAACCCGGCGAGGTCCGTCGTGACCTGCACGGCGCGCTTGTTGGGCGCGAGGAGGTGGAGGACGAGCGGGACGCGCCCCGCCTGCGGCGTCGACCTCGTGCCGAAGAAGTCCTGCAGGTAGGACTCGATGAAGGGCGGCTTGCCTTCCTCGTACTGGATGTCGACCGCACGACCGCTCGCCAGTTGCACGCGCTCGGGCGCGAGCTGCTCGATCTTGCCGTGCTGGCCGACCTCGCGGCGAAGCGCGCCGAGCAGATCCCCTTCCGCGACCTCGCGTAGCGACGTCTTGCCCTCGCAGAGCGCGCGGAGGGCGTGCGCGACGGCGTCGGCGCCCGGCGCGACCAGGCTGGTGTCCTGGCTCGCCGCGAAGCGCGCGCGCGCGAGCCATCGGGCGATCGCGTCGGTGCGGGCGAGCGAGCGTGCTCCGCCGGCGCTCGCTCGTTCGAACAGGAGATCGCCGACCCTCGGGTCGCTCGCGTCGAAGCCCGGTGACTCGGCGATCGCGAGCGCGTCGTACATCATCCGGGAGGCGCCGGTGACGACACCCTTCGCGTCGTCGAAGCCGAGATCCGACACCTCGCGGATGCGGTCCTCGAAGAGATCGATCAGCCACTCCGGCTCGATGCCGCTCGCCACGCGTACGAGCGTTCGTCCGCGCACGTTCTCGGCATCGACCGCGACCATCCACGGGGCGTCGCGGACGGCGCTCGTCTCGGCGAGCTCCGCGGTCCCGCCCTGCGCGAGGGCGAGGTCGCGCGACCCCTGGCGCTTGCGGCGGGCGACCCGGTCGGGGAAGCCGGCGAGCACCGCCATCTGGAGGGCCGCGTCCGAGGCCTCGGGGCTCGTCGGCGTGCGTTCGTCGCGGTTTCGTACGAGACGCTTCAGCTGCTTGTGGGCGCGCGAGACGGCGTGGACCGCGCCCGGGTCGAGCCCGATGGCCCGGAGCGCGTGCGCCGCGAAGCCGCTGCCCTCGGCCTCGCGATAGCGGTCGAGCAGCGCGAGCAGATCGCTGGGCTCGGTGGCGACGTCGAGGCCGCGCGTGCCGGGCGGACCGTCGAAGCGCGCGCGCGTGCCGGCGCGGAGGTCCTTCTCGCCGATGAGCGCGGCCAGGATCGCCCCGTCCTCGCCGACGCCGCGCGCCTCGGCCTCGACGACGAGCCGCGCCTGACGGGGGTGGAGCGGGAAGGTGAGCATGCGCTGGCCGGTGCGCGTGACCTCTCCGGCGGCGGTGATCGCGCCCAGCCGCGTCAGGAGCTCGCGCGCGGCGACCTCCGACTCCGGTTTCGGAGGGTCGAGCCAGGCGATATCCGTCGCGCCCGCCGCAGCCAGCTCGAGGAGCGTCGGCGAGAGATCGACGCGCTCGATCTCGGGCGTGTCGTGCTCGGGCCGCGTCTCGTAGTCGGCCTTCGTGTAGAGGCGGAGGGCGCGACCCGGGCGCGTTCGACCGGCGCGGCCGGCGCGCTGGACCGCCGACGCGCGGCTCGTCTTCTCGACGCCGAGCGCCGGGAGGCCTGACCACGGCGCGTGCCGCACCACGCGGACGAGCCCGCTGTCGACCACCGCGACGACCCCGTCGATGGTGACGCTCGACTCGGCGACGTTGGTGCTGAGGATGATCTTCCGGCGATCCGACGGCCCGACCGCCCGATCTTGCTCCGCCGGTGAGAGGTCGCCGTGGAGCGGCACGAGCGCGAGATCGTGTTCGGCCGCGAGCTTCGCGCATGCCTCGAGCGCGCGCCGGATCTCGGCGGCGCCGGGCAGGAACACGAGCACGTGACCGTCGAGCCCGGCGGCGATCAGCGCGCGGACCGCCGAGGCCACCTGCAGGTCGAGCTTCCGGTCGTCGGTGACGGCGAGGTGCTCGATCGCCACCTCGAACCGCTTGCCGAGCGATCGCACGATCCCGCAGCCGAGGAACGCCGCGACGGGATCGGCCTCGAGCGTCGCCGACATGGCGACGACGCGCAGGTCGGGGCGGCCGCCGTCCTGCAGGCGCTTCAGCAGTGCGAGCGCGACGTCACCCTGGAGGTGGCGCTCGTGGAACTCGTCGAGCAGCACCGCCGAGATGCCGCGGAGCCCAGGGTCGGCGAGGAGGCGACGCGTGAGCACGCCTTCGGTGACGAAGCGGATGCGCGTCGCCTTGCTCGAGACATCCTCGAAGCGCACCGTGTAGCCGACGCGCTCCCCGAGCTTCTCCCCGAGCTCCTCGGCAACTCGACGTGCCGCCAGACGCGCGGCGAGCCGCCTCGGTTCGAGGACCAGGATCTCGCCCTGGAGCACGCCCGCATCGAGCAGCGCCCGGGGAACGCGCGTGGTCTTTCCGGCGCCCGGCGGCGCCTCGAGGACGAGCGAACGCGCGGTGGTGAGCGCCTGCACGATCTCGGGCAGGACCGCGTCGATGGGGAGAGGGGCGAGCGCCACGAGGCTCGAACCCTAGAACGGCCGCGCCCGGCGCGTCGCCAAAAGGAGCGGCCGCCGCCCCGTGGAACGCTCGACGCCGGGCCGCAGGTCGGCGACATTGCACGGAGCATGGGAGAGGCACCGTTCCTGCCCGACGAAGCGGCGCGCCTCCGGTCGTTCGCGTCGTACGACCTGGCGGACCCGGAGCCGCTCCCGGCGGTGGACGGGCTCGTGCAGCTGGCGGCGCGCCTCTGCGAGGCGCCGATCGCGATCGTCACGCTGAGCGGTCGTGACCAGCAGACGTTCCTGAGCTCGGTGGGCCTCCCGCCCGAGGCTCGCGGGACGTCGCGCGAGCTGTCGATCTGCGCGCATGCGATCCACGCGGGGAGTGACCTCTTCCAGGTCGAGGACACGGCGGCCGACGCGCGCTTCGCGGACCTTCCGTACGCCTCCGGCCCCGACGCCATCCGGTTCTACGCGGGGGCGCGGCTCGAGGGCGACGACGGCCACGCGCTCGGGACGCTGTGTGTCCTCGATCGCCGCCCCCGCACGCTGAGCGCGTCGCAGGCAGAGGCCCTGAAGGTGCTCTCCCGCGCGGTCATGGAGCTGCTCGAGGGACGACGCGCCCGCCGCCGCGAGGCGGTCGCCGCCGCGCTCGCGAAGCAACGGTCCGCCGACCTCGTGGCCGTCATCAATGCCGTCCCGGACCGCGTCGCGTACACCGATCGCGAGCTGAAGATCCGGTTCGCGAACCGCGCCTACGCCAGCATGTTCGAACGCACGGTGGAGGACGTCGTAGGGCGCTCCCTCACGAGCTTGATGGCACCGGCGGACGTGCAGCAACTCATGCCACGCGTCGATGCCGCGCTCCGCGGCGAGGTGCAGACCTTCCGTGGCCAGTCGGTCATTGCCGGTGTGACCGAGCACCATCGCGTGACGCTCATCCCCGACATGCGCGAGGGCGAGGTCTTCGGGTACGTCAGCACCGTGACGGACGTGACGGAGCTCGAGGAGGCGTTCCGCCGCAGCGAGCAGCGAAATGCGCTGCTGAGCATGACCGAGGAGATGGCCGAGATCGGCCACTGGCGCATGCGCGGCAAGGGGCGTGACCTCATGTGGTCGCCGGGGGTGTTCCGCATCTTCGGCGTCGACCCCGCCACGTACATCCCGTCGCTCGACGGCGCCATCGCGGCCGTCCACGCGGATGACCGCGCCGCCGCGGCCCTGGCCATCGGCCGTGCGCTGGAGACGAAGGGCGCATTCGACCTGGAGAGCCGCGTCGTCCGACCCGACGGATCGACCCGCCGGGTGCTCGCGCGGGGGCGCTGCGAGGTCGACCCCGCGACGGGCGAGCTCGTCGAGATGCTCGGCGTCTTCCAGGACATCACCGAGCGCAGCGAGCTCCGCGAGCGCGTGGAGCGGCAGGAGCGCCTCGTGACGACGGGGACGCTCGCCGCGGGGGTCGGCCACGAGATCAACAATCCGCTCACGTACGTCTCCGCGAACATCGACTTCGCGGTCGACGAGCTCCGCACCATCAGCAGCAGGCCGCCCGCCGAACGCATGCGCGAGGTGGTCGAGGTGCTCGTCGAGGCGCGCGAGGGCGCCGACCGCATCCGCAAGATCGTTCGCGGCCTGCGCGCGTTCGCCAGGGAGGACACGGTGGCGGTCGCCACCGACGTGCACGCGGCCATCGAGATCTCGGTCGACATGGCGATGCACGAGGTCCGCCAGCGCGCCGCGTTCGAGCTCCACAAGGGCGACATCCGTCCCGTGTTCGCGGACGAGTCTCGTCTCTCCCAGGTCTTCGTCAACCTGCTCGTGAATGCCGCGCACGCGTTCCCCGACGGAGACACGACGCGCAACCGGATCACCGTCACCACGCGAATGGCCGCGCCCGACCGCGTGCTCGTCGAGGTCACGGACAACGGCACCGGGATGAGACCCGCGGTGCTCGCGCGGATCTTCGATCCTTTCTTCACGACGAAGCCGGTCGGGCAGGGGACGGGGCTCGGCCTCTCGATCTGCCACAACGTTGTGAGCGCACTGGGCGGCGAGATCACCTGCTCGAGCGTGCTCGGCAGGGGCACGACGTTCCGCGTGGTGCTCCCCGTGGCCGCGGAGCCCGGCGCTGCCGAGCACCCGCCGCACCGACGCGGGCGGGTCCTCCTCGTCGACGACGAGGAGTCGGTGCTCCGCGCGCTGACCCGGCTGCTCGCCGCGGACCACGAGGTCACCGCGGTGCTCGACCCACGCGAGGCGCTCGCGCGGCTCGTCGAACGCAGGGAGCGCTACGACGTCGTCTTCTGTGACGTGATGATGCCGGAGCTCTCGGGGATCGAGCTCTATCGGCGGGTGATGGCGCACGATCGCGGCGTCGCGGAGCGCTTCGTCTTCGTGACCGGCGGCACCGTCTACGAGGAGATCCGCCGGTTCCTCGGCGAGGTCCCGAACGAGCGTCTCGAGAAGCCGTTCTCGAACCAGGAGCTCAAGGCGGTCGCCCGGCGTTTCGTCGAGCTCGCACCCAAGGGAGCCCGCGCATGATCTCCTCGTCCCTCGTCCGGCACGACATCCCGCTCGCGGAGCTCACGACGCTCCGGCTCGGCGGACCCGCGCGACGGATCGTCTCGCCGACGAGCGAGTCCGAGCTGCTCGAGGTGCTGCGGGGCCTCGACGCGCGGGGCGAGCCGGTGCTCGTGATCGGCGGCGGATCGAACCTCGTCGTCGGCGACGAGGGCTGGCCCGGCACGGTCGTGCGCATCGCGACGCGCGGGATCGTGACCGACGACGCGGAGCCCTGGGGAGGCGTCCCCAGCGTCCTGCGGAGCGCGGCGGCGGGCGAGCCGTGGGACGACTTCGTCACGGGATGCGTGGCCGACGGTCTCGCGGGCAACGAGTGCCTCGCCGGTATCCCCGGGCTCGTCGGCGCGACGCCGATGCAGAACGTAGGCGCCTACGGACAGGACGTCGGCGAGACCATCACCCGCGTGCGCGCCTGGGATCGCACGACGAGTCGCATCGTCACGTTCGACCACGAGGCATGCCGCTTCGCCTACCGCAGCAGCGTGTTCCGGGGCACGACGCGTCACGTGATCCTGAGCGTCTCGTTCCGGCTGCTCCGCCGGCGCACGAGCGCGGAGCTGCGTTACCCGGAGCTCACCCGCGCGCTCGGCATCGAGAGCGGGGAACGCGCGCCGCTCGGGCGGGTCCGCGAGACGGTCGTGGCCCTGCGGCGCAGGAAGGGGATGGTGCTCGACCCGACCGACCCGGACACCACGAGCGCGGGCTCCTTCTTCACGAACCCGATCGTGGACGCGGCGACGCTCGCCGCGATCCGGGAGCGAGTGCAGCCGCTCCTCCGCGAGGGCGAGGCGATGCCCGTCTATCCCGAGGCGGACGGACGCGCGAAGCTGAGCGCGGCCTGGCTCATCGAACGCGCCGGCTTCACGAAGGGGTACGCCCTCGGGCGCGTCGCGCTCTCGTCGAAGCATGCGCTGGCGCTCACCAACCGCGGCGGGGCGACGACCGAGGAGCTGATCGCGCTGGCGCGGTCCATCCGCGATGGGGTCTCGGCGCGCCTCGGCGTGACGCTCGAGAACGAGCCCGTGTTCGTGGGCGTCCGCCTCTGACCCGCGCTCAGGGCACGAGCACCGCCTGCGCCGCGGCGATCGCGACGAGCACCGGCAATGCACGGGCGAGCGCGCGCGCCACGCGCTCCGGGGCGCGGCCGCCGGCGAGCCAGGCGAGAAAGCCGACCATCCCGCCGAGGTACGCGGCGGTGAGGGCGCGCCAGAAGTAGCCTGCGTGATCGCTCCACAGCACGAGCGCCGGATCCGGCTCCGCGAACAGGAGCCGCTGGCCGAGGCGCAGGAGCGCATAGAAGGCCGCGGCGCTCGCCAGGCCCCAGGCCACCGAGAGTCCGAGGCGGGGCCTCACGACGGCCCGAGCTGCGCGGCCCTGACACGGGGACACTCCGGGTCGGGCCCCATCGCTCCTCCGCTCGCGTGCTGCGCGACGATCTTGCACCCGCCCTTGCACACCGCGCGAAGCGTGCATGATGCACACGGCTCGGGCGGGGCCTCGGCATGGTCGCGGTAGGGCGCCAGCGCCGGCTCGTCGGCCCAGCCGCGCGCCAGGTCGAGCACGTCGAGGGCGGTCGCGTCGGTGAAGCTGCAGGGGGCCATCCGACCGTCACTGCGGGCGGCCCCGAGCAGCTGGCCGGCCTCGCAGCCGAAGATCCCCCACCGCGCGAGGTCGTCGGGACGGCGCGCGAGCTCGTCGTCGGCGGAGAGGAACGGAACGAGCGCGCAGTCGATGCGGACGTGCGCGCGCCCGGCGTGCTCGGCGGACAGCGCACGAAGGAGCGTGCCCAGGCCGTCGGCCTGTTCCGGCGCGAGCCGCCGCGCGAGGTAGTCGACGGAGCGCGCGCGGCCCTGCGGCTTGTAGCGGAGGAGCTGCACATCGGAGGCGCCCAGCGCGACGGCGCGGCGCACGGTGGCTCCGGCCTCGGGGAAGCTGTCCCGCGTGAGCACGACGTTCACGCCGACCGTCACGCCGGCTGCCGCGAGACGCTCGATGGTGGCCTCGGCCTGGGCGGACCCGTCGAAGCCGCGGACGCGCGCGTACGTCTCGCCGGCGCCGTCGTAGCTCACGTTCACCTGGGCAAACCGGGTGAGCTGCGCGAGCTTTCTCGGCCCGAGACCCAGACCGGACGTCGTGACGATCGGCGTGAGGCCTCGCGCCCGCGCCGCGTCGGCGAGGTCGCCGAGATCGTCGCGCAGCGTGGGCTCGCCGCCGCCGAAGGCCACGGTGAGGACGCCGGCGCCGGCGAGCGCATCGAGCCGCGCCAGGATGATCTCTTGCGGGGGCAGCGCCCCGTCGGGCCGCGCGTCGAGGTAGCACCCGGTGCACCCGGCGGCGCAGCGCGAGGTGATGGCGAGCGAGACCTCGAGAGGCAGCGAGCGGCGCGCCTTTCCGGGTCCCCAGGCCTCACCCCCGTCGAGCCCGAGCGCCCGCACCCCGTCGCGGTCGAGCGCCACGATCGCGGCGGTGGTCTCGAGCTTGACCCATGCCCCCCATCCCTCGTACCGAACGATCACGGCGCCCCCGCCCCGTCCGTGCGTCCCGCCCCGTGGTGCCCCGCGTCCGCGTCGGCGTCCGCGTGCCCGTCCGCGTTCGCGTCCGCGTCCGCGTTGGCCCCGCGCCCAACCACCCGCACCCGCTCGTCCCCCATCGCCGCGAGCACCGCCGCGAGCACCGCCCCCCCTGCCGCCGCCCCGAGGAACAGCGTATCCACCACGCTCCCGACGCTCGAGCAGTTCCCCCCGTGCCCCACGCGCAGCGCGCGCACGTGCTCGACGCGGACGCCCTGCGCAGATCTCTCGCTCACAGCCCCACCCCTTCGAGATAGGCCACGTCCACCGCCTCGAGGACGAGGAAGGCCGCGCCCAGCGCCCCTGCCGCGCACACCGCGGCCCGGAGCGTTCGCGCCGCCACCGTACGGCGACCCGCCGCCGACCACGCGCGTGCGAGGAGCAGGACCGGCACGAGCGCCGCCCCGAAGGCGAGGAACGGCGCGCTCGTCCCGCGCTCGTAGCCGCCTGCGAGCAGCCCGCCCGCGATGGCCACGTACGCGGCATACCCGACCGCGAGCTTCCAGCTGCGCCGCAGGGCGCGCGCGCTCGCGAGCCGCGCCGCCCCCGTGCGCATCGCAGCTCCCGCGAGCAGCGCCCCGAGCCCGAGGATCACCGTCGCCGCGAGGTGCATGACGCGGCGCCGCGAGAGCCGCGCGAGCCCCTGCGCGAGCGACGGATCGGCGCGGTCACCGGCGAGGGTCACCGCGGCGCGCGCTCCCTCGCGGTCACCGCGCGCGACGCGCAGCTCGACGAGGTCGCGCGCCGCCTTGGCGGTGGTGACATGATCCGCGACAGGATCGCGGAGCACGCGCTCGAGCAGCGGCTCGGCGGCGGCCGGTCGGCCCAGCCGGTACGCGTAGGCCTCGGCGGCGAGGACCCACGCCTCGATGCGGACGCGTCCGGGCGGGAACGTGTCGGTCGCCGCCACGAGGTCGTCGATGGCCGACGCGTCGGCGGCGAGGGCGGGGGATCGCCGCACGCGCTCGAGGTGCGCGAGCGGCGCGTAGGCCCCCTCGGCGTGACCCTCGAGCGCCTCGCTCCGCGCCCGCGCGAACGGGGCACGGGCTCCTGCCGGATCGAGCGCGAGGTAGCGCGCGTACAGCGCGGCGGCGGCGCCGAAGTCGAGCGCCTGGTCGGCGGCTTCGGCGCCTCGTAGCGCCGCCGTCGCCTCTTCGGTCCGCGCTCCTGCCGCGCCCTGCGCGAGCGCCGCGCCTGGCGTGCCGACCGCCGCGAACACCCCGGCGACCACGAGGAAGAGGGCCGCCATTCGCACCGAGCGCAGCACGAGCGGGGCACCTCGCACGGCCGGAAAGCTCCCACGCTCCTCGAGCGTTGTCCATGGTAAGTCGACCCTTGTCCGCCGTGCCCAACGCCCCTTTTTCGAGCGCGAGCCGCGCGCGCGGCCGCAGCGCGAGCCCGACCGCGGGCCTCGTGAGCCGCGTCCTCGTCACGGCGCTCGCCCTCGGCTCCGCCGGGTGCGGCAAGGCGTGCAACCGCGACCACCCGTACGTGCCCTACAGCGTCGGTGACGAGACGCGTCCGCCCGCGACGGCCGACGGGGGTAGCGCAGCGAGCGCGCTCGACGGCGGCGACCTCGGCATCGACGGCGGGACCCCCGCGGCCCTCGCCGAGCCGGCGCTCCTCGCGCCCGAGCACGCGACCACCTGGCGCGTCGGCGACCTCGAGCTCGCCGCGCCGCCAGGTCGTGAGCTCGTGATGGCCATCGTCCGCGACCTCGACGGCGACGGGAAGAACGACGCGCTCGCGATCGTCCGGTCGCCCGCGCCGGCGGGCAAACCGAGCGAGGTCGGCCCCGCCGAGATCGTCTTCCAGCCAGCCGGGGCTCCGCCGCGCGTCCTCGTCACCGCGCCCGCTCCGCGCACCGACGTGTCGTGCACCCCGATCGCGCGGCTCGAGCGCATCGGCCCGCGCTCGGCGCTGGCCGAGGTGGGCGCCGCGTGCGCGTCGGGCGGCGCCGCGCGGGCCCTCTACGTCGTGCGTCTCGCGCGCGACCCGGCCGTCGCGTTCGATCTCGGCATCGTCGATCCTCCGAGCGCCCCGCGTCTCGCGGTCGACGTCGACGGCGCCGACCGTGACCACGACGGCATCGACGACGTCACCCTGCATCTCACGATCGAGGGCGGCGGTCCTCCGTTCGAGCCCGGACCGAAGCTCACCGCGAAGGTCGCGTTCTTCGATCGCTCCGCGGGCCCGAGCCGCGACACCGAGGAGCCCGACGCCTCGCTGCGCGCGATCGCGAGCCACCTCGCCTCACGGGCCGGAAAGGCGAAGGACGCGGCGACGGTGCCGGTGGCGGTGCAGCAGATGCGCATGCTCTACCGCGCGATGTGCGTCGAGGGCGGCGCGCCGCGCCTCGTGAAGGTCGGGGGCACGGTGGGCGCGGTCACGTGCGGGAGCTCGAAGCCCCTCGAGGACGCCGGCGTCGCCGAGGTGCGCGCCTTCGTGACGCTCGGCGACTCGGTGCGCGCGACCGCCGCCGCGGAGACCGCCCAGATCGCCCCGGCGACGCGCACGAAGGCAGGCAACGCCGAGATCGACAAGCTCCTCGCGCAGGTCGCCCCGATCGTGCAGGCGAGGAGCGCACGCGTGCTCGGGGTCGCGGTCCCGGCGGCGCGGGCGGCTCATCCCGAGTGGGGCCCGCTCGCGTTCGAGCCGAGCGGCAAGCTGCTCGTGCGCAGCGCCTCCGGCGTGCAACGTGTCGACCCGGACACCGGTGACGCGACCGATGCCGAGCAGCCGGCCTGGCCCACGCAGGTGCTCGCGCCGGACGGCAAGAGCCGCTGGCTCGAGGCCTATCACGCGTGCGAGGGCGTCGCCCTCCGCGCCACCTTCGCGCCGACCGGCGACGAGGGCGAGATGCGGGACGTCCTCCTGCCGGTGGCCCCGCCGCTCGGGAGCCGCTGCGCCGGCGGACGCGGCGAGGCGGCGGCCACCCTCCCGATCGCCTGGGGACCGCGCGGCCTCGAGGTGCTCGTCGCCGGACAGCCGCTGCTCGTCCGTCCCGAGGCGGGCTCGGCCACGGTGATGGCGTCGCTCCTCGGCGAGATGCCCCCGTTCGGATCCCCGCGCTCGGCGGGCGGCCGGGCGCTGGCCGTCGCCACGCCGACCGGCGTGCTCGTGAAGGCGGGGCGGTCGGTCCGCTACCGCGCCCCCGAGCTCGCGCCGTACGCGGAGCTGCGGCAGTGCACGACCGTCGACGACGCCTCGCGCATCGCCTGCGCGAAGCGCGGCAAGGTCGTCGTCGCGACCTTCGATCCGCTCTGACCGTTCAGCGGTGACGGGGCGCCGTCGTGCAGAGCACGTCGTCGATGTCGCGCGTGCTCTGCAGGCACTGCACCCGCGCGTCGTTGCAGCGGATGACGAGCACGCCGCGCGAGACGAGCGTGGCGAGCGGGATCCCCGCCCGGTTCACGACCGCGCGCTGCGGCGCCTTCTCGTCACACCCGCCGGCCATCAACAGATCGATCTGCCGGCCGCTCGCGACGACCTCGACGCGATCGAGCTTCGCCTTGTCCGCGCCGGTATCCATCGCCAGCGCGATCGGCTTCAGCTTCGCGGCGAGGTCGGCGGCGTACGTCGGGTCCGCCGCGACGTCGTCGGGGTGCGGCGCGCGCATCGCGACCATGTACGCGATGGCCTTCTGCTGGACCTCGATGGGCGCGCTCGAGCCCACCATCGTCTGCGGGCGGGGCACCGGTCGCTCCGGCATCGCGACGCTCATCGCGGGCCGTGCCCCCGCCTCCTCCGCGCTCGCCCCGGCCGCGGTGGCCGCGGCGCTCGGCGGCGACGGGGCCTGGGACGGCGCGCTCGAGGCAGCGCTGCCCTTGTCATGCTTGTCGTCACAGCCGGCGAGGGCGATGATGGCGAAGACGCCGAGCGGCGTCGCGACGGCGCGGATGAGAGAGCGCATGCCCGCGGCAATACCATGACCTCCTCGCGCCCACCTTCCTCAAACGCTTCGCTACCTGCTTCACGAAGCAGGTGCGGGCGTGTCGCGCGCGCCGCGGCGGCAGCGGCGGCGCTCGGCCTCGCCGCGATCACGACCAGCGAGCCCGCCCGGGCGACGGGCGACGCGGATCTCACCGCGTCCATGCAGTGCGAACGCGCCGCCGAGCCGGGCCGCGTGCGCTGCACCGTCGAGGCGCATCTCGCCGGCGGCCGCGCGCTCGTCTGGAGCGACGTCGAGATCGTGACCGTCCCCGACTTCGCGGCGGCGCTCAAGGGGCGCATCGGCCCCCCGGAGGCGTTCGCGCGTGACGCCACGAGCACGCGCTGGGCGCTCGGCCTCGTCGCCAAGCGGCGCGGCCAGGGCGAGGTGAAGGCGCGCGTCCGCGTGGTCGCGTGCGATCCCGCGGCGGCCGGCACTCCGGCGACCGAGCCACGCTCACGATGCGCGCCGATCGTCGTCGAGGTGCGCGCCGCGGTGACCGTCGGCTGATCCGCCGGTTATTTGGGCCTGGCCGCCCTCCCGCGGTACCAGATCCGCATGCAGCTACCGGGGCGTCTCAAGGCGACGACGCTGGGCGATCTGCTCGGCGCCCTCCACCGCAGCCACTCGACCGGCACCCTCGAGCTCGCGGAGAACAGCGGCCGCGTCCACCGCGTGCACGTCACGCAGGGAAAGATCATCGCCGTCGAGCTCGATCGCGCCGCTGCCTCGCTCGCCGAGATCCTCCGTCGCCAGGAGGAGATCGACGAGGACGTGCTCCGCCGCTCGCTGCTCCGCGCGATGGCCTCGCGCCGCCTCCACGGCGAGGTGCTGGTACGTGACTTCCAGCTCTCGCCGCAGATCGTCGACCGGGCGCTGCGCCGCCAGATCATGCTCCGCCTTGCGGTCCTCGAGGACCTGGGCGACGCGCAGATCTGCTTCCGCGTGACGGTGCGGCCGCCGCGCGGCGCGCTCGTCGACATGCCGCTCGGACCGTCCGAGTTCCTCGCGGGAAAGCGCCGGGCGCGCGACGCCGGGGCGAGCAGCGGCGCGCGCCCCGCCCCCCGTGGCCCGTACGCGGGCTGGGACCCGGCGCGCGCCCGCGCCTACCGCGCCCTCGGCGTCTCGTTCGAGGCCGATGCGCTCCAGGTGAAGCAGGCCTATCGCCGCCTCGTCCGCACCTATCACCCCGACCTGCACCCCGAGGCGACCCACGACGAGCGGAAGGCGCTCGCCACGCGCTTCGCCGAGGTCACCGCCGCCTACCGATCGCTCGTCGCGTAGGCGCGCCTAACTGGATGCCACGATCGCGTGACTCTTCGGCGCGCAGCGCGGTTCGCCGCAGGCGAATCACGCAGCGTTGCAGGTCGCGCGACGCATCCGGGGAGGCTCGGCGGAGCCGAGGGGCAGAGCCCCACCTGCTAATGCATGAGCGAGAGCTGCGCGAGCTGCAGCTTCGCTTCCGCCGAGAACCGTGACTCGGGGAACCGCCGGATCAGCGTCCGCCACGTGTTCTTCGCGTCGTTCCACGCCTGGATGTCCATCTGGCACCACGCGAGCAGGTCGAGGGCGTCGTCGTGGACCTCCTTGTCGACCGCGTTCTCCGCGAGCGTCGTCAGGATGGGGATCGCCTCCTTCTGACGACTGAGGTGCCGGTACGCGTCGGACAGCCCGAGCTTCACACTGGGCGCGATGGCCGAGTCCTCGCGGTACTTCAGCGACTCCTCGAACGCGCCCGCCGCCTCCTGCCAGCGCTGCACGCGGACCTTGTCGATGCCCTGCTGGTACAGCTGGCCGGCGAGCTCGTTCTTCGCGCGCTCCACCGCGTCGGCGAACATCGCCATCTCCGCCTTGCTGAGCGGCTGGCCCTTCAGCTGCTCCCACTGGCCGACGAGGTCGGCGCGCTTGCCTTGACGAACGAGCTCGTAGAACTTGGCGGCGCGCTCGTCGGCGGTGAGCCGGTCGATCTCGTGCTGCTGCGCGCGCGACAGCTCGTCCTTCATGCGCGCGATGTCCTTCACGCGGGCGTCGCTCTCGCCCTTCAGCTGGTCGATGCGGGCGTCCATCGCGAGCTTCAGCGCCGCGAACACCACCAGCACGAAGACGACGTACGACGTCGCGCTGTTCCAGGTGATGCGCCGCTCGTAGGTGTTCTGACGCTTGGCGATCGACCGGATGTCGGCGCTGAGCGCGTTCGTGAGGTTGTTCGTCTTGATGACGAGCCCTCGCGACTCGATGATCTCACGCTTGATCTCGCGGAGCTCCTCGTCGACCTCGTGGACCATGGGCGGCGACGTCTAGCACGCGGTCCGGCAGGCCCGAAGGGCGCGCAGCGCCGGATTTGCGGAAGGCGGTGCGGCTCGCCTTGCAGGGGGAAGGGGGGCCGTGGTACTCCCCCGGCCGCATGGCCAGCACGACCGACATTCGCAAGGGACTCAAGATCCAGATCGACGGAGTGCCGTTCCACGTCGTGGACCACCAGTTCGTGAAGCCCGGCAAGGGGCAGTCCTTCACGCGCTGCAGCGTCCGCAACCTCACGAACGGCAAGGTCGTCGAGAAGACGTGGAAGTCCGGCGAGTCCGTCGAGCTCGCCGACGTCGAGGACCGGAAGATGAGCTTCTCCTGGGAAGAGGGCGACAGCTACGTGTTCATGGACACGAACACCGGCGACCAGCTCTACGTCAACAAGGACAAGCTCGGCGACGAGCAGCGCTTCCTCGCCGAAGGCCTGCAGTGCTCGGTCACCCTCTACAACGGCAGCGCCATCGGCGTGGATCTCCCACCGAACGTCGTCATGCAGATCGTCTCGAGCGAGCCCGGCGTGAAGGGTGACACCGCGAGCGGCGCGAGCAAGCCCGCGACGCTCATCACCGGCGCGACCATCAACGTTCCCCTCTTCATCAAGGAGGGCGAGTGGGTGAAGATCGACACGTCGAACGGCCAGTATCTCGAGCGCGTGAACAAGTAGGTCCGCCGTCATCGAGCTCTACGGCAACACCTCCGGTCTCTCTCCTTCGGCGACCAAGACGCTCGAGCGGCTCTACCGCCGCCGCGTCCCGGCGACGGAGATCTCGACGCCCGAGCTGACGCGGTCCCTCGTCGAGGCGAGTGTCGAGACCGGGCGTCAGGTGGGCGTCCTCGTCCATCGATCGGGGCAGGTCGACTACGTGATCGTGGGCGACGCCGGGAAGCTGATGCTCCCCGACATCGGTCGCCTCCGCGCCGCCGAGGGGCGCTTCCGTGGTCTTCGCCTCGTCCACACGCACGTGCGCGGCGAGCCGCTGACGCGCGACGACTTCGTCGACCTGGTCCGGCTGCGCCTCGACCTCGTCTGCGCCCTGCAGATCGGCCATCGCGGCGAGGTGCGGACGGTGCACTACGCCTACAACGTGCCGGCCGAGGCGGGCGAGCTGCCGTACCGCGAGGTCGGGCCGGTGCCGCCCGGCCAGGTCGACGTCGACGTCGCGTCGCTCATGTCGGGCCTCGAAGCGGAGTTCGCGCGTCGTTCGCGGGGCCGCGAGGTCCAGGCGAAGGACGGCCGGGCCATCCTCCTCCACGTCGGCGACAAGTCGGAGCGCCGCGCCCTCGAGAAGGCGAACGAAGGAATCCGCGAGCTGCGCGAGCTCGCGTACACCGCGGGGGTCGAGGTCGTCGACACCATCGTCCAGGTCCGCGACCGCATCGACCCGAAGCACGTGCTCGGCAAGGGCAAGCTCGACGACGTCATCGTGCGCGCCATGCAGCTCGACGCGCAGGTGCTCATCTTCGACCGCAACCTGACGCCGGTCCAGGGCTCGTCGATCGCGAAGGAGTCGGACCTCAAGGTCATCGACCGCACGCAGCTGATCCTCGACATCTTCGCGCAGCGCGCGGAGAGCCGCGACGGCAAGCTCCAGGTGGAGCTCGCGCAGCTGAAATACAACATGCCGCGGCTCGCCCAGAAGGACGACTCGCTCTCGCGCCTCACCGGCGGCATCGGCGGGCGCGGCCCCGGCGAGACGAAGCTCGAGATCGGGCGAAGGCGCGCGAAGGAGCGCGTCAACCATCTCGAGGCGCAGCTGAAGAAGCTCGCCGCGCAGCGCCAGCAGCGCCGCAGCCGGCGCACCCGCGGCGGCATACCGACCATCGCCGTCGTCGGCTACACGAACGCCGGCAAGAGCACGCTCGTCAACACGCTGACCGGCGCCTCGGTGCTCGTCGAGGACAAGCTGTTCGCGACGCTCGACACGCGCTCGCGCCATCTCAAGGTCGGCTGGGCCGGCTACGGCGACCGCGAGGTGGTCATCACCGACACCGTCGGGTTCATCCGCGAGCTGCCGAAGGATCTCTTCGCGGCGTTCCGCGCGACCTTCGAGGAGGCGGCCGACGCCGACCTCCTGCTCCACGTGGTCGACGCGAGCGACGACGCGAAGGAAGAGCACATGGCGACCACCGAGGCGGTGCTCACCGAGCTCGAGCTCGACGAGCTGCCGCGACTCGTCGTCTTCAACAAGGCCGACCTGCTCGCGCCGTTCGCGCGGAAGCTCCTCGGAAAGAAGTACCCGGGCTCGGTGGTGCTCGCCGCGACCGAGCGCGAGACGACGCGCCCGCTCCTGCAGGCGATCGCGCGCGAGCTGAAGGACCGCTGGGACGAGAGCGCCAAGGTCCCGGAGCCGCTGCCCACCGAGCCGATGCTGCTCGACGACGACGACGACCTCCCGGAGCAGGGGAGCGCCGACGAAGGGACGACCCTCGACGACCTCCTCCGCCTCTCCGGCCATCGCGTGAAGCGCCCGCTCGTCCCGCCGCAGTAGCGGGCGCGATGACGCGGCGCGCGTGCTACCCGCGCCGCGCGATCCGCGCTAATAGCGCCGCATGAGCGGTCCCCGTCCCGTCAGCGCGCCTCGCGGCTCCGAGCTCTCCTGCAAGGGCTGGGTCCAGGAGGCGGCGCTCCGCATGCTCCACAACAACCTCGACGCCGAGGTGGCCGAGCGGCCCGACGATCTCGTCGTCTACGGCGGCACCGGCAAGGCGGCCCGCTCGTGGGAGGCGTTCGACGTCATCGTGCGCGAGCTCCGTTCCCTCGAGAACGACGAGACGCTGCTCGTGCAGTCGGGCAAGGCGGTCGGCCGGTTCAAGACCCACGAGGGCGCGCCCCGCGTGCTCATCGCCAACTCGAACCTCGTCGGCAAGTGGGCGACGTGGGAGCACTTCCGCAAGCTCGAGGCGGCGGGCCTCATGATGTTCGGCCAGATGACCGCGGGCTCGTGGATCTACATCGGCTCGCAGGGCATCCTCCAGGGCACGTACGAGACGTTCGTGGCGGCGCGAAAGGCTTACGTCGCGCGCACCGGCAAGAGCGGCCTCCTCTGGGTGCTCACCGCGGGCCTCGGCGGCATGGGCGGGGCGCAGCCGCTCGCCGCGAAGATGGCCGGCCTCTCGTGCCTCGGCATCGAGGTCGACGGGACCCGCATCCAGAAGCGCCTCGACACCGGCTACGTGGACGAGCGCATCGACGACCTCGACAAGGCGCTCGCGCGGCTCGAGCGCGCCCGGACCGAAGGGCAGCCGGTGACGATCGGCCTGTGCGGCAATGCCGCCGAGATCTTCCCGGAGCTCGTCGCGCGCGGCGTGGTCCCCGACCTCGTCACCGAGCAGACCGCTGCCCACGATCCGCTGATCGGCTACGTGCCGATGGGCTTCACGCTCGAGGAGGCCGCCGAGCTCCGCGCCGAGGATCCCGAGGGCTACGTCGAGAAGGCGAAGGCCGGCATGGCCGAAGAGGTCCAGGCCATGCTCGCGATGAAGAAGAAGGGCGCCGAGGTCTTCGACTACGGCACCAACATCCGCGCCTGCGCCGTCGAGGCAGGGTGCGCGCGCGCGTTCGACATCCCGGGGTTCGTGCCGGAGTACATCCGCCCGCAGTTCTGCGTCGGCCGCGGCCCGTTCCGCTGGGTGGCGCTCTCGGGCGATCCCGAGGACATCGCCGTCACCGACCAGGCGGTGCTCGACGCGGTGCCGAACGATCCCGACCTCCGCCGCTGGATCGAGCTCGCGCGGGAGCACGTGAAGTTCCAGGGGCTTCCGGCGCGCATCTGCTGGCTCGGCTACGGCGACCGGGCGAAGGTCGGTCTCGCCTTCAACGAGCTCGTGCGCACCGGCAAGGTGAAGGCGCCGATCGTCATCGGCCGCGACCACCTCGACTGCGGCTCCGTCGCGTCGCCGAACCGCGAGACCGAGGCCATGAAGGACGGCACCGATGCGGTCGCCGACTGGGCGATCCTGAACGCGCTGGTCAACACCGCGACCGGCGCGAGCTGGGTCAGCTTCCACCACGGCGGCGGCGTCGGCATGGGCATGAGCCTGCACGCCGGCATGGTCGTCGTGGCCGACGGCACGCCCGAGGCGGCCAAGCGGCTCGAGCGCGTGCTGACGAGCGATCCCGGCATGGGGGTCATCCGCCACGCCGACGCGGGCTACGAGGAGGCGATGGCCTGCGCCGCGGAGAAGGGCGTTCACATCCCGCATCGCGCCTGAAGCGGCGGGCGAGCGGAGCGCCGGCGTGTCATGCTGGCCCGGGTGAAGGTCACCCCTCCCGTCGCCTGCGCGTCCGGCGCGCTCCTCCTGCTCGCGCTGATCGGCGCGTGCAGTGACCAGACGCTCGATGCCGGTCCTCCGGCGTCGGCCTCGTCGTCGGCGGGCGGGCCCGAGGACGACAGCGGCGCGGGCGACGCGGCGGCCTCGGACGCGGCGAGC